>DATDST010000050.1:0-12655 GCA_036517815.1 Minisyncoccota bacterium
TACAACTAATAGAAAAAGGCCAGATGGCAGGAACGCGGGATGTGAGAGAAATGGAAGAGGCGCCGACGGATGTACACGCATCCTCTGACTCTGCCTCAATTTCTACTCAAAAGCTTGGAGAAACAACGGTAGCTATGCCTCAAGAAGTACAGGTGGAGGGATCGGAGTATCCAGTATCAAGTATAAAGTATAAAGAAGAATCAAAACCAGAACAGGCGCGCCCGCGAGACGGCATGGATCCGTACCGAGAGATGCCGGAATAGTTAGAGGAGTATTTAGTATTCAGTATTGGGTATCAGTAGCAAGTAGAGAGAAGAGTTGAGAGAAAAGAGTGGGCGGAAGCGCTACTGTACACAGCCGTAGCGCGGCACATGAAGCGTGGGACATACATAGAAACAATATCCCCACAGCTTCATTTGCACTTTAGCTAGAATAGACTATACTGTTACTACATTCGGGATTTTCCCGCGGCCCCGCTAGAAATGGCGGGGAATATTATTGCTTAAGGTAGAGTGAACTGAAGCCGCTTTTGATGCGAGCGAAGTCTTCATCGTCCAAAGTACCGAGTTTTGAGGACAGTCGACGGTAGTCAATTGCTCGGGCCTGATGCAGACAAGCGGCCATGTCACGCTCCTGCTGACGGAACTTCACGTACCAACTACCCTTGCGCACTTGCGTCGTAGTGGGGATGACAAAATAAAAACCATGCGCAAGTTTCTTAAAGATTATGACTGGCCGGGAGAACAATTTGCTTTTGCCGTTTATCTCCGAGCCGACATTCTCACCAACACTTGCCCACCAAATGTCCCCTTGGGATACCAGTGGTGGTTTATTCTCGATAGTGTGTAGCCGCTCTTTCAATCCTATCCACTCAAGAAATCTTTTCATTTGGGCTATTGTAACACCGCCCTCCCTTGCGGGAAAAAAATCGAAACACCAACGTTTGTGAAAAACATGGGGCATGGAGCACATAGCGTGCTTGTCCGTTCAAAGTCAGACGCAGGCGGGGAGCAGAAAGAGGACACGGAGTATCCAGTATCGGGTATGAAGTATCAAGGGAAATCAACACCAGAACAGGCGCGACCCCGAGACGGTATGGATCCTTACAGGGAAATGCCGGAATAAGGCGGAATCACGCGATATAGTAGAGTTCTTCACAGAATCTGCATGGACATGATCGCATAGTTAGGCTATAATATTGCACGTTATGGAAAAATGGGAAGGACCTACAAAAAACAACAAGCGCCGCAATGCTGTCTTGGGGGTGTCTGCACTAGCAGCACTCTTTGGAATGAATGAGATGTATGGCAAAATAGACGAGTCAAGAGCTACAACCATACTAGAACGTTGCGCAGAAGGTGCCGATAAGTCTCATGAACGGATCCTTAAGGACTTCCCGGAGGCGGATCCTAATCTTTATATTTTGAGGCCTGCGTACGATTGCCCTGATGGGAGAGCTGGAAAAACAACTGTAGACGAGCAAGTGCAAGCGTTTCTTGAAAGACACTCGGATGACTCTTTTGAAATACGGTATAGGAACTATCTAGAGGCTTGGCTTGTAAAACAACCAGGAAATTCTGTCGCGCAACAATAATTTTTAGAGACGAGCAATTAAACTAGGCGCAAATAACGACCTTGTAGGTCGTTATTCGGAACGTACACAGATTGTAGATGTCCACGAACACGAATGGTGCCTCATGAAAAACCACCCTTATAACTGTGGAAAAGACTGTGGAAAAACATCTGTGGTATGTAGTATCCAGTATTTAGTATCAAGTATAGAGAGGATGAGAAAATTAGGAGAGGGAAGGTTTGTGATAGGATAAGAAAATTAACGCGCAAGGCAGAGAGCGCAAAGCGTAGAACGCACAACGCGTAGCGTATGACTCATAGCGGAAAAAAAATTAATAGAATCTTGCGTTGTGAGTTATGAGCTGTACGTTACGCTCTGCTTCATTTCTGCTGGTTTTTGTTTGAGTAGATGCTCTCCTTGATATCCAAACTCCATGCCAAGTCTTTGATGTTGTTGCCAGTTGCCGCCGGCACGTATTTTGAGGGGTCTTCTTTTTGCGCTTCAACGGAAATCTCATCAGCCGTTGCGAGCACAGTTTGTTTCTTTTCCCAGATGTAGAGCCGTGTCTGCCTTAGGTAATTGAAGCCTGCCTCCAAGATCGCGATCAAAGGCCGGTCGTTCACTTTATAGAACGCGAGTCCCAAACCCAAAAGGGTAACCGGGGCGCCCAAGAGAATCGCAAGCCACCACGGCAAAAGGAGCCACAGCATCACCAGAAAGCCAACGCCGCCCGCCACATAGATGAATTGCATGGCGGTCAAAGGACCAAATATTTTGTCCTCAACTTCTATGAACTGCGGGACTTGGTATTGCATAGTTATGGAGCACATAACATGGAGCATGGAGCACCATGAAGTACCCAAAACAGTGTACCGCTTATTTCATTTTCGAAATAGTAGACCATAGCATTGCTCCGATTTCTTCTCCATATTGAAGTATGTCCTTACAAATAACAGCACTGATATATCCGCGTTGGCGGGAAAATTCAACAAGATATTGGCTTTCTTTGAGGGAACCATAGGAAATTTCGAGAAAATGCCGATAGGTATTTTTCTGCTGACGAGCGTACCCTTCAATGTAATTAAGAACAACAGACAGCGCGGATCTTTTTAATTGAGAGGTGGCTCCGAACAATTCGTCTTGAGGAAATTTCTTGGTCGCATCATACACAGCGTGTACATACGTATCCATGAGCGCTCGTAGTTTTTCATGAAAACTTTCCTTGTGCTCCATGCTTTATGTTATGTGCTATGTGCTCTCGTCTTTTTTAGCCTTAGCAATAGCTAGTAATTGCGAGGGGTCTGAGGTGATTATTTGGTCTTCCGTATAGGATGCGATGGTTTTTATCGCCACGTGTTTCAGCCCCGCAAAGAAGATGCCTTCACCGACATCAGACTCCAACAAAAGATATTTCTCTTCATCGGTCAAGTTAAATGTTTTCTGCACAACGTCAATAGACGTAGGGGATTGCTTCAGCAAAAGCTGAATGGAGGAGTTGGTAAGCATGGGGAGCCCGTAGGGAGATTTCAAGAAGTCTTCCACGTCCTGCGTAATGGTGGCCAAGCCCAGATAATATTTGCGGCCGCGCTTTGCCATGCTGTATAAAAATGAGGCCGTGTCGTCTGATTTCATCATCCACCACGCCTCATCAATCACGAGAAGCCGTTTTTTGAGCTCTTTCCTGATGGCGTTCCAGATGAAGTGCGTGATGATGTACATCGCAACCGGTTTCAGTTCGTCTTCCATGTTGCGAACGGAGAAGGCAACGAATTTTTTGTTGATGTCCACATTGGTGGGCCTATTGATGAAACCCGACCACGTGCCTTTGGTGTATTTGGTTACGCGCTGAACCAGCGATTCCGAACCTTCCATTCCAGCCAAGACCATTTCAAAATCAGACAAAAGCGGCGGCTCCATACTGCCAAAATCACGCTCGCCGGTAATGTCCTTCAAAGCGTACGTCTCGGTGATGGCACGGTCTATAATCGCATCCTCCTCGGGCGAGAGGCCGCCGAGCATGATACGGAATAAGCCCACGAGGTTGATGATGTTGGAGCGCAGAACGTCTGACGGAGCCTCGTCTTCGCGGGGCGTCGGCAAATCAAAGGGATTGATGTGGTGGTCCGACGAGAGCGAGATGTTGAAGAATCTGCCGCCCACGGCATTTGCAAGATATTCATATTCCGACTCGGGGTCAATCACAATGACTTCCGTGTCAAACATGAGAGACCGGAGGATTTCCAATTTCATCGCGTATGAATTGTGCACAAACATGCCATTGTGCCCAGCGAGAAAAACTTCATTGTCAACGGTAAGATCATAGACAAAGCGTTCATTTTTATTTGGAGATTTCTCTATCGCAACAATCGGATCCCAGAAAAGGTCGGCCTTTCCGAGTGTTCTGAAGATGCCGATAATCTCTTCAACACGCGGGAGGTTCCCGAGAACGCGCTCATATTCTCCGGCAATAAATGTTGCAGCCGTTCGTAGCAGTTCGTAAGAAGAATTATCGCGTTCTCCGCGAAGCGATCCTGAAAGAATTGGGGAAATGGTGTTTGCGGGGACACGCATGTGCGACAAACCCACGGTAACCATGGTTTTTAATTCTTCTGTTGTTTCTGGGGCATCCACTTCAGCCGCTTCAAATATTTTCAGAGCGTTTTGAATTCGCGGCGGCATACCTTGTTTTACGGTAAACCACGAACTGCTCATTGCTTCAATGAGTTTTTGGTTCAATTGTCGGTCTGCTCCCGATTTTGCGACTATCGCTTCAATGGTTGGCAAGTCGGAAAGCTTCTGCATGAACGAATACAGCTCTCTGAATCGCTGTACCCGCGACTGGATGTTTTCCGCGAGCCTCGCGAGTCGCAAGGGAGAGAAATTATGTCCTTGTTTTAACGCAGAAAATTCCGGTATGTCGGAAACTTGGGACCCAAATAGAGCCGCAAGTTCCTCCGCCAGTGGCTGAAGCCCGGGAATAGTGTCCACGTTCGTGCCGGTTGGTTTTCTGGCTATTTCGTCAAGCAGGCGCTTTTTTCTTTCAGATACGAAACCGATCTCGCCCTGAAATGTCCGCATACTGGCGCCGGAAACCGACAAGATATGGAACTTTCTTTTTCTTCCGGTTGCGGCATACGTTTTCCAGCGTTCATGTACTCGCGCGATAATGCCGAAACCAAAAAGAAGATAACTCATGCCGGAAATAAGTTCACTGGATTTCGACAGAGCTGTTATTGCGGCGCCATCAACTCCACCGTCTCCTTCAAAGTATGCGCGGAGATACGTGGCAATCACAGACTGGGTGGCTTCGAAAAGTATGTATGGTACCTGTTTTTCGCCGGAATACCCGCCTGCCTTGAGTGCGTGGATAGTCGCAACAAATGGAACCTGCGCGCAGGCAACAGCCCCAGGAACACAATAAAACGGTACACCAAGCTCGCAAAACGCGCGCTTAATGTCGGCAAGCGTTTCCGGATCGGTATTGCTTATATACACCACATTTTTCGTTGCCGTGCCTTCCGAGGATATGTAGCCGAGCAGTGTTCCAAACGCGTCAGTTATGCCAAATCGCGCGGGGAGGTTTCCCGAACCGGACTTTGAAACGATCCGAACTGAATCGACAACAGCCTCGGAGGTAACGCCAGCTCGTTCCACAAGCAAGCGGAAATACGCTATCGGCACGCGCCGTCCAGCGGCGTATCTGTAGAGGTATCGGTCAAAGCGGTCATCCAGCGGTGATGCCGCCAGGAGAGCCCGATGCCGCTTGATGAGTGTCTCGGCGCCAGCGATATACACCCGTTCGTTGTCTTTTAATACGTCAATGAGGTTGATGTGCGTGGTCGGATGTTCCGAAAACGTAACGCGGCGCGGGAGCGGGACGTATTCGCCTTCCGTAACGTCTGCGCTTTTTGCCGCAACTACACGACCGCCCCGCAGAACCAGCATGTTGTGGTCCGCGGTAGTGGTTATTGCGCGGCCGCTTTTCGTCTTGAATGTATAGAAATGGTCGGGAGCGGCTTTCCGCGCCGCCACCGACACCGGACTCCATTCGCCTTTCAAATCTTTGTTAAAACTAAACACCTCAAGACCAGGGTGCACGACCCCTTCAAGTTCATCGTCAATTTTTTGCGCACCGCGCTCTCTGATTATTTTTTCTATGACGGGACCGATTTTGGCAAGACGCACTGAACCGTGTTCCCGTATGAGAACCGGCTCGCTACCTTTTACACTTTTCCCGGATCCGGATTTAGCGAAAACAACCGAATTGTAGTTCTCCAATGAGAACCGGTCGAATAAAACTAGGGACGAATTGTGGCGATTGACGCCGTAGAGGATGCCTTTGTCCGACGTCAAGTCAAACGACATGAACGGAAAAAACGAGGAGAGGGGAGAAGAGTTGAATTTGGAATTTATCTCGAGTACATCCTTGCCGGTTGGTATCACGCTCTTGAAACCCTGTTCTTGTTGGAAGAGAGCTGGTTTCACATACACGAGTTTGGCATCCAGAATAGAGCGGATTTCCGATTCTGCTTTGTCCAACTCCTCTCCATTTTCACCGTAAATCGACATATAGAGACCCACGTCAAAAATGCGCTCCTGCGCCTGCTGGAGCTTGTCGCGCAAGTCCTCAATATCCCGATACGCCGTATCCAATATCGGATCGCGCACCAAGCCCTTTTCCTCACGCGTCATCACTTGGCTTTGTATTTCAGCGACTTTTTTCTGAAACTTGCGCAAAATCGCTCCCGTATCAACCGGATGCACGAAAATGGAAATATCAAATACTTTGTCCAGATTGATGATGGGGGAGAACCAGCCGTCGGAGAGAAAGCGTGGATAAGAAATCACATAGAAGGTGCGCACGAGCTTGTCCCCCAGATTCATCTCGCGCGGCGTTATTTTCAAAGCCGACGGCGCGATGATGTCCGCGAAATCCAATTTTGCCGCTTCGTAGATGTCTTTCGGCAAAAAAGGCGCGAGCTTTTCCTCTTTGCCCGATGTCCTGCCGAGAATGGAATCTAGAAAACTCATAGGTTGGTGTGTAGTGATTAGCGTTTAGCGTTTAGCGTTTAGCGTTTAGGGAGGAGATCAAGCCGGTGAGCATTTTTCCGACTTCTTCAAGAGCAGACATAAGGCTGTCATAGTAGGCCTGTTTTAAGAATCCTTCTCTTCGTGCGATTTCAAATTGCGTATCAAGCTCCGCGGTGGAACCAAGAGCAATATGAAGAAATTGAATAAATTCCTTTGTGCCTTTTCTGATACGGCCTTCGGCAATATTCGACGGCACTGAGATCGCTGCTCGTTTTATCTGCGAGGTAAGACCAAATTTTTCTTCAGGAGGAAAAGTTTTTGAAGCACGATACACCGCCGAAACTAAATCCATTGATTTCTGCCAAACAATTAACTGACGATGAGAAGTTATTGGTAGAGTGGCCATAGTATTGATGTTAAAACTAAACACTAATCTCTATTCACTAAACCCTATCGCTCTTGAGCTGAAGGTTCAAGAGCGATAGGTTTCTCAAGCTCGCCGGGGTTGAATTCCTTATAGAGCAGTTCTATCACTTCCTCGGTGCCAAGAGGCGCCGTCCTGATGCCGCAGCGCGTAAGCCCCTGCGCAACGCTATCCATCCGTTGTTCCAACTGCGTGCGATTCTCCTCAAAGCCGGTTTCCTTGGTACGCGCCGAGAGATTCGTTCTGCCGAATATCCGCGACTCAATGGCTTTCTTCACATCAAACATCGGCGGAGTGTAGGGAACCACAATGAAAAAGCGCTTGGACATGATATTCGCGCGTTCGGTAAAAAGCTTGATGAATTCTACGTACTCGCGCACTTGGATTTTCATCAGATCCTCCGTTTGAGCTTTGTAGCGTTCTTCCAAAAGCGCAATATACGGACGGATATCAAGCTTCCGCGATTGAGCGAAGAATTGCACCGAAAAATCCAGAGAATTGAGAAAGCTCTGGAACTGTGAAAGAGTGGCTTGTTGTTCATCGCCTGATTTGAGCGCGAAATTCAGAGATGACGCCAACAGCACCCCCACGAGGGTGCCGTCTTTCAAAACCATAACGCCGCCGCGCACTTCCTTGACGGGAACAAAATCCTGCGCCGCGGCAGTCTTCTTTTTCGTATCGGCCGCCACGCCTCTTATTGTACCCTACGCGTACCATAGAGCGTGGAGCGTGGAGCGCACATCGTGGAAGAAACTTTGATTGTATGTTCTGCGGTGCCTATTTTGTGGTACTTCGGGTTTTCCCATTCTACGTTTTACGTTACAAGTTACGCGATTTTCCTGGCATATACTGTATGTAATGCGCTGGCTCACTCTGGTGGCATGCATGCTTCTGCTTCCGGTATTCGCCGAAGCGGCGATTTTGCCCAGTTTGTACAGTATTGAACTTGAAGTAACGCCCGAGCACCCGAAAACCGGCCAACTGGTAACGCTCACGGTTCATAACCCATCGGCAACTGCCGATACTGCGTATGTATGGGCCATAAACGGCGGCATAGTCGAACAGGGTAGAGGAAGAACAACAATCACCACCACGGCAGGCGCTGTCGGCTCCGCCAAAACCGTCACCGTAGAGGCAATAGAGAGCGGGGAAGTAAAAGGGCAGGCGGTCGTGGTTATCCGGCCTGCAGAAGTAGATATAGTCTGGGAAGGAAAAACGAGAACGCCGCCGTTTTACATGGGCTTGCCGCTTGCAACCGGCATGAGCGCTATTTCCGCGGTCGCCATACCGAATTTGGTACGAAGCGGAGCTCGTATCGCTTCAAACAACATTCTCTACACATGGAGCATGGACGGAAAACAATTAACCAGCCAATCAGGCTACGGCAAGCCGTCAATCACGGTAACGCCGCCGCGATTTGCACAGGCGTTTCTGCTTTCGGTTACAGCCGAAACAGCAGATGGAGCGGTGGTTGCAGAAAA
This sequence comes from Minisyncoccota bacterium, assembly GCA_036517815.1. GTDB lineage: Bacteria > Patescibacteriota > Minisyncoccia > Phycocordibacterales > Phycocordibacteraceae > Phycocordibacter. The sequence goes on from DATDST010000050.1 coordinate 8,510, forward strand.
AAGCATCGGCATCCAACCGATTTCCCCGCGCATAGTGGTCTATGAGAATGCGCCGCTTGCCGGCATGTTATTCAACAAAGAAGCTGGAGCGGTGTTCCCATTCGCTAATGAAGAAGTGACCCTCGTGGCATTCCCGCTCTTTGCAAGCCTCAATAACGCTCTTTCATACCAGTGGCAGTTGGACGGACAACCGTTTGAGCTTGACCCAGAAGCGCCCGAGAGCGCTACGTTCCGGAAAAGCGGCGCGGGGAGTGCGGTGCACACCGTTACTTTTTCATTTGAGAACGCTGGCAAGTTTCTTGAACATGCGGCCCATTCGTTTCAATTGAAATTTTGAAAAAAAATATGAAGCTCCTCATTGGTACCATACTGTGCATCTCCTTATTTTGGGCAATAACGCCTTTCAGTGTATCAGCGCAAGGCTCAGGACGGCTCGGGGAGTCCTGTAGTACGGGAACATCATGCGAATTCGGTACAATATGTGATACCACACAAGAGCCTCCGATTTGCGTTATAAAACAGAGCCCAGGAGTTCAAACAGTGACCCCCGCCGGAAATGGAGTTGCGTGCGGCAATGCTGATCTTGGTTTTGTATCAATCGTGTGTTTACCGTTCTTGGTGAAATATGACACGATCGGGACTTTGCTGAGCGGCATATTTCAGCTTGCAATAGCTTTTGGCGCTATCGCCGCAGTTCTCATGCTTGTTATTGGGGGTTTCCAGTACATGACCCAAGACGCCGTGGGGGGGCAAAAAGAAGCCCGCGCGCGCATTCAGGGCGCTGTATTCGGGCTTCTTCTTCTTCTGTTGTCCTATTTGATTCTCTTTGTCATAAACCCCGAGATTTTGAAATCAATAGACACATTCGAAGCGAAGCTCCGTGGGCCACAAAGCACACAAACACAGCAAAATAATACCGTGACGACAGGCTCTAATTCGACCGGGAGTTTTACTAATGGCAATACTTGGTCTACTACTGGTACATTGACTACCTGTCCTGGGGGTAACTGTAGCCAAGCAAAAAACGAATGCGTGAGTAAAACTCCAGGAGGATACACGGCATATCCTGCGGTCGTATGTATTGATTCTTCCGGAAAAATCACCAGTAGAAATGATTCTTCTTTAAATCCGTTTAGTAGTTACGCGTGTGCGGCAAACACGACCTTGGTGGTTAATTGTACCTACTCTCAAAGTGGCGCCCTCGGCAAATAATATGCGACGCACACTTATTTTCATCTCTATTCTTCTCGTCATCATCGCCGCCGTGGCGGCATACCTCCTGCTTCAGCGGGCGCCTCAAGATACTACCGGAGAAAATTCGGTAACTGATTTTTTTAATTCAATTTTCCCGTTCGGAAATGGCGGGGGACAAATCAATCCCGCAGATGGCGGCACAGACGGGATAGGGGAAGGGGAGGGTACGGAAACCGGAGTCCCGCCGCCCTTGCGTAAAGTAAGTGTTGAGATGATAGCTGGCGCGCGTTTCATAAACAAAGGAACATCAACGCCAATTATCCGCTATATGGAACGGAAGACCGGCCACATGTATGACGTGCTTGCTGATTCCTATACGGCAACACGCATCACGAATACCACGGTGCCGGGGATTGACCGGATGGTCTGGACTTCCGACACAACCGCGCTCCTCCAATCGCTCTCGGAAGAGAAAACACCGCAAAACTTCCTTGGAAGAATTTCAACGACAACCCAAACCCTGTCAGGCATTCCGTTGTCCGGATTTGCGCGCGCGGCGGTAACCGGAAGCGGCGCGCTTGTGCTTGCAACAGAGCGTGAAAACGGAGTATTAGTGGAAACCGCGCGCGCGGACGGTTCCGGACGACAGACAATCTTTGCGTCACCCATACGATCCTGGATACCGCTTGCGGGAGGTACCAAAGTGTTTCTTGAAACTGCTCCCTCTGCGGCAACCGACGGATTCTTGTATGAACTCAAAAGCGGGGTCTTAATAAAAGTTGCGGGCGATATGAACGGTTTTATGGCATCAGTTTCTCCCTCGGGTCGTTATGTCGCATACAGCGGGTTTGGGAATGAGGTCTTTCAGATTCTGGATACTGAAAAGAAAAATTTCTACGAAGTTCCGGTTAAAACACTGGCGGCAAAGTGCGGATGGGTGCCAAAAAAAGAGCCCGCGCTCGTCTGCGGCATACCGAAGTCTCTCGCCCTCGGTACATATCCGGACGATTGGCTCTTGGGCCGCGTGGCAACCGCGGATACCTTGTGGCTCATTAACCCTGTGAACGGTTCGGCGGAGATTATCGTAGACCCAGAAGCGGAAGCCGGAGCATCACTTGATATCGCCGATGTCACCGTGGACGAGACCGGCTCCTTTGTGCTCTTCACCAACAAAAACGACCTATTGCTCTGGACACTCCAGATACACAACTAGAGGCTATGGGGGTTAGTGAGTACGAAATATTCGAGCGGATAAGCACGAAATTCGAATATCGAAATCCGAAACAAACACCAAATTGTAAATTCCAAATGGAAAGAAAATTTGATTTAGAAGAGAGGTCTTTGAAATTCGCAAAAGATGTAAGAGGTTTTGTTAAATTATTGCCGCGCTCCATTGCAAATAGCGAGGATACGAAACAACTCATACGATCGTCCGGCTCAATTGGTGCTAATTATATTGAAGCGAATGAAGCCTTGAGTAAGAAGGATTTTTTGATGAGAATACGCATTGCGAGGAAAGAAGCAAAGGAGAGCGTTTACTGGTTAAAGTTAATTGATGTTGGTTCTTCTCAGGAGCTAGAAACAACCAGACAGAAGTTGCAACGTGAAGCAACAGAACTAATGATGATTTTGAGTTCAATTATGAGGAACTCCCTACGGTCATCTTCTGTTTGAGATTTCGTGCTTAGAATTTGTTTCGGATTTCGGGCTTGAGATTTCGAATTTACAACACTGACCCTTGTGCACCGCTGGCTATCTGGTTATCGCCAGTATATTTGATGACAATGTGCCGGACTTTGCCTTCGCCTTGGGATTCGGTTAGAACATCGGGCGAGCCCTGCAAGACGGAATGCACGATCAGGCGGTCGTAGGAACTCATGGGGCTCATTTCGATATCGTACTTGAACGTACGCGCGCGCTCGGCAAGCATCAAGGCCTGGCTTTCTAGGGCCCTGATATGCGTCGCATGGTACCCGTTCACATCAATGACAAAGTGAAACATATTCTCCCCTCCCTCGTCTTCCAGTATTTTTTTGACAAGATGGTTAAGCGCATGCAGTGTCTCGCCGCCGGTGCCTATCAAAGCGCCTGAATCCTTGGTCGTGATGGTAAAAAGGGTGTGGCCTGCGATATCAGATACCAAAAGATTGTCTATCGTCATGCCCATCTTCCCGACGAGCTCACGTATGAGAGTAATTACAGCTTCTTTCTCCATGCAGGTTTGTGTAGTTGTTTTACCACAAGCTCCTGCACAATGCCAAAAATATTGCTGGCAACAAAATAGAGCGCGACCGCGGCGGTCGCGAAATACGATATGACGCCGAGGACTACCGGGAAACCATAGCGCATCTGTATATTCATGCTCCGCGCGAGATCATTCATAAACGACGAACCTGCAGGAGAGCTGCCAGTAGTTGCCGGAGTAACCATGCGTGCATAGAAAAACTGAAGTACCCCGACCGCAAGCGCAAGCACGAGACTTTTCCCCGTTAAATCAATGAGGCCAAGAAAAGAAAACGAAACAGTGGAAGGCGCGGCGACAAACGAGTACAAGAGCGACGGATCGAAAGAGGCGGCTCCGCCTTCGCGATAAAACACCAAATACAGACCGATAATAATGGGAAGCTGAACCAGAATAAACAGGAAGCTCGCGAAAGGGTTAACCTTGTGCGTACGAAAAAGCGCCATGGTTCCGCGCGCTAGCGCCTCGCGATCGTTTTTGAATTTTTCCTGAAGCAGGGCCCTCTCCGGCTCTATAGTGCGCATGATGAGTTGCGCCCGCGATGCCTTGAGAGACAAGGGGAAAAGAACCAAGCGCACAAAAAACGTGAGCGCGATGATGGCAAGCCCCACATCGCCTCCGGGCATCGCCCCCACCAAGAACACGAGTGCGTTATAAAGGGGCTGAAAAATAAACGAATGAAACAAGCCGGAAATCATCGCGGTATTGTA
>DATDST010000051.1:0-5166 GCA_036517815.1 Minisyncoccota bacterium
CGCTACTACAGCCGCCAAAATCCTACTCCGAACCTTCGCGCGCTCAGTCAGCGTGTCGCTGACACGCCTCCCTCGCTTGCTCGGATTCTCGCTACGGATTTTGGCGGCTTCGCAACGCGATTATTTTTGAGATAGGTTCTAGTCAATGTCCCTACTCGATACGTTTGAAAAACTTCGCAAAGCTCCGCTCCCTGTACGGCAGCGTTTTGTTGGGATTGCGGCCATCACGATCATGGCGGCAACCTCCCTCGTGTGGCTCGTGTTTTTCTGGTGGAATATTTCTCATACCGATTTCTCATTGCCAGCATCAGCCGATTCCAGCGCGGATATTCTCCCACCGTATAATGAGTAGAAGCATCGTATGACAGACTTCTCTATAAAGCATATCCGAATTGTCAGGATGAAAACCGGAAAAAAATATTCCTCAAGTTTCTAATTTTAACTAGCGCCGCCTCAATTTTCTCTAGAAAATTGAGGCGATTAATGCTACAATAAAAAGATATATGGCTCGAAAGAAAGCATCAACTGGCGGGCAAGAGCCCGCCGATTCTGATTTAGGGCCTTTGCGCCCGCCTGCGCCTGGCTCCCGCCTGCGTCTGACTTCGGACGGGCAGGTCGGCGGGCAGGTCGTTTCGCGCTCCATTACCGAGGAAATGCGCGAGTCCTATTTGGACTACGCAATGTCTGTTATCACCTCGCGCGCGCTTCCGGACGTGCGGGACGGTTTGAAACCGGTGCACCGCCGCATCCTCTACGCCATGCATGAGCTAGGCCTGACGCCCTCGGCTAAATTCAGGAAGTCCGCCGCGGTGGTGGGCGAGGTGATGGCGAAATACCATCCGCATGGAGACACGGCGATTTATGACACCTTGGCCAAACTCGCGCAGGATTTTACGACCCGCTATCCTTTGATTATCGGCCAGGGAAATTTTGGTAGCGTGGACGGGGACTCGCCGGCGGCAATGCGTTATTGCGTCGCTGGCGATACGCTTGTACCCACGGAGGGAGGGCTTATTCGGATGGACCAGCTTTCACAAGAAGGCAAAGAAACTATTTCAACACAAGTCATTTCTGTCCACGGGCAGACGCATACAGCGGACAAATGGTTTGACAGCGGCGAGCATCCGACTATTGCGCTGAAGACCAATCGCGGGTATGCCATCCGCGGATCATATAACCACCCGCTTTTAACGTGGAGCGAGGATCCACAGACAGGAATGCCGAGTTTTGAGTGGAAGCTACTCGCCGCAGTAGAGGAAGGAGACGTTGTTGTTTTAGATCGAACTCTCGATTTGTTGTGGCCTTCGGCATACTATCCACTCGCATTGCATACGCCGGTATTTTCCACCAAAAAAGTCGTTGTGAAACAACTGCCCGCGCATCTCACGGAAGATCTCGCTTTTATTCTCGGGCTTCTGGTGTCCGAAGGGACTATCAAGGAGAAAGAAATCGAGTTCTGCAACAGCGATCCGGAGCTCATCCGCGCCTTCACGGAAAAGTGGGAGAAGCTATTTCCTGACTGCCGTCTGCATCATTTTGCTCGCAGGCCTTCTTCCTACGGAAAGAAGCCGTACTACACCATAGAGATTCATTCTCAGTATGTTATTCGTTTTCTCCGCGGGATAGGTCTTGAGCCTGTGAAGTCAAAAGAGAAGCAGATACCATTTTCCATATTCCGGTCGCCCAAATCCGTCGTCGCGGCATTTCTTCAGGCATATTTCGAAGGTGACGGCAGTATCAGCTTCAGCTCGAGGATGACGGAACTCTCGGGTGTTTCAATGAGCAAGACGCTTCTTGATCAGATGCAGACGGTTCTTCTGCGTTTCGGAATCGCCAGTACCCGGCGCTACGACCGATACCGCAAAACGGAAAAACTCTATGTCCGCGGGCTTCGAGAGTATCGTTTGTTCGAGAAAGAAATTGGTTTTTTCTCGGCTCGGAAACGCGACAAGCTGGCGGGAGCAATTGTCCGCCTTCATAAAGTATCTTCGTTGTCGGATTATGTTCCTTTCATCTCACGCTACGTCCGCTCTCTCGTGTCCTCTCCGTATCATGGAGCGGGGAAATTCGCATACAAACATAATTTCGACCGCTATGGAAACCTTGAGCAGAATGGCGGCACGGTTCTCTGTGCGGTCGCCCCTTCCGCACAGGCCGACGTTGGAGAACTTTTCCGCACGCTTTCGGCGCATCAGTATCTTTTTGATGTGGTGACCGAAATCAGGGAGGCGGGTATTGAGCGCGTCTATTCTCTGCGTGTCGCGAGCGAGTGCCATTCCTACGTTGGCAACGGATTTATCAATCACAACACGGAGGCAAAAATGTCCGCACTCACCGTGGAGATGCTCCGCGACATTGAAAAAGAAACTGTTTCGTGGCGCCCGAACTACGACGGCACGAGAAACGAGCCGACGGTGATTCCTGCCGCGGCTCCGAACATACTTTTGAACGGAACCCTCGGCATCGCGGTCGGCATGGCAACGAACATCCCGCCGCATAATCTTGGAGAAGTGGTGGATGCCACGGTGCACCTTATAGAAAATCCCGACGCTTCAACAGAAGACCTTTTGGAATTCGTGCAGGGGCCCGATTTCCCGACCGGAGCGGTTGCCTATAACGCCAAAGACATCGCGCATGTGTATGCAACCGGCCGCGGTCCCGTGGTCGTGCGCGGCGTGGCCGAAATAACAGAAGATAAAAAAGGAAATGCCGTCATTATCATCACCTCCATCCCGTACCGCGTGAACAAGGCGGAACTCATTATTGCGATCGCAAACTTGGTTAGGGAAAAGAAACTCGAGGGCATTCGCGATATTCGCGACGAATCCACCAAAGATACGCGCGTCGTGATAGAGCTCAAGCAGAACGCCCAGCCGCAGGCGGTTTTAAATTATCTCTACAAGCACACGCAATTAGAAGAGCCCTTCCACTACAACATGGTGGTTTTGGTAGACGGCGTGCCGGAGACGCTTTCCTTGGAAGGAGTGCTGTCAAAGTTCATTGCGCACCGGAAAGATGTCGTCACAAAGCGGACCGAATTTGACCTCGCGCGCGCAAAAGAGCGCGAACACATCTTGCTTGGCCTCTCTAAGGCCTTGGATCATATTGACGAGATTATCAAGACCATAAAGGCGGCGAAAGATGTGCCGACCGCGCATGCGGATTTGATGAAGAAATTCAGATTCTCCGAGCGGCAAGCGACCGCCATTTTGGAGATGCGCCTTCAGAAGCTTGCGGGTCTGGAACGCAAAAAGATAGAAGACGAGCTCAAGGAAGTGCAGAATCTCATTACAGCGCTTGAAGAGATACTCTCCACTGCCAAGAAGATCATGGCAGTGGTGAAGAAGGAACTCATCGCCATCAAGGAAAAATATGGCGACGAGCGCAGGACCAAAATCGTCAAAGGCGGCGTGAAATCGTTTACGACGGAGGATTTGGTGCCGGACGAAACCGCGATGCTCACGCTTACATCCGGCGGCTATGTGAAGCGCACTAACCCGTCCGAATACAAGAAACAGAACAGGGGAGGCGTGGGAGTCGTTGACCTCTCCACCAAAGACGAGGATTTCGTAACCAGATTTTTGGAAGGCTCAACCCACGATTCCATCCTCTTTTTCACGGATCGCGGCAAAGTATACCGCACGAAAATGTATGAAGTGCCGGAAGGAAAGCGCGCAACCAAGGGCAAATCCATCATGAATGTTTTACCGCTTTCGACGGAGGAGAGAGTTACCTCTATCGTTGCCGTACCGAAAAATGGTTCTAACTCGTCTTTCATGCTTGTTACCGAAAAAGGCGTTGCGAAGAAAGTGAAGGCGGATCAGTTTGAAGACGTGCGTAAAAGCGGCATCATCGCGATGACTCTAGCCGCGGGAGATTCGCTCATTGCGGCGCTTCCGGTTACAAAAGGCGATTCGGTGATTGTGATCTCCGCTCAAGGAAAAGCCATTCGTTTCAAAGAATCCGACATTCGCGACATGGGGAGAACTGCCGGAGGAGTGCGCGCGATGCGAATGCGCGCCAAAGACACACTCATCGCGGCCGATGTTATTTCAAATGAAAAAGAAAGCCAGATACTGGTTGTTGCCGGTATGGGATATGGCAAGCGCACGCACGCGAAGGAATACAAAATACAGAAACGCGGCGGGAGCGGCATCAAGACGGGCAAGGTGAACGCGAAAACCGGCGCCATAATCGCCGCGCGCGTGGTTACTCCCGAGATGGGCGAGATTATCGTTGCGTCCCAGAAAGGGCAAGTCATCAGAACCGAATTGAAGCAGGTCCCCATCCTTTCGCGTGCGACCCAAGGAGTCCGCGTCATGCGGCTCTACGAAGGCGACAAGATAGCCGCATTCACGGTGTTTTAGCCTATGCGGACTTGACGCCGAAGAACGCGGAACGTACGCAGAATAGTCACGCACACCCCATGTGTGACATCGGATGTCCCACATGGGGTAGTAGAATATAGAGATGGACTTCTACCACGTGCTGAATCGGGGAGTAGAACAGCGAGTGCTTTTTCTTGATACTCAAGATTATGCGCGTTTTGTGCATAATCTTTATGAGTTCAACGATACAAAACAGGCTCGCGAGTATAGTCGTCGAGCCACCATAACCCCCCGCAATGTGGGACATCCGATGTCACACATTCACATTGCGGTAAAAAAATTAGTGGACATACACGGGTGGTGCGTGATGAAAAATCATTACCATCTGTTACTTTCAGAGCGGGTAGAAAACGGGATATCAAAATTCATGCGGAAATTGAACATTGGGTATGCAAAATATTTTAATGAAAAATACAAACGAAGCGGCTATGTATTTCAGGGACGAACCAAAAAGATTCTCATAGAGAAAGACGCACAATTCAATTACATTCTCCATTACATACATTTGAACCCGCTTGATTATCTGAAGGGCGCGGAAGGATGGCGGATACGGAGCAAAGGAAAGGGAATCAAAAGCGTGAAGGCCGCCTTGAATTATCTTGAACACTACCGATGGTCGAGTTATCTCGATTACTGCGGAAAGAAAAATTTTCCTTCGGTGGTGACTACGGAATTTTTTGCTGATGCGTTCGGAGAATACCGAAGCGCGATCCGTGACTATCTTCAGAGCGTGGAGGTTGCACACGAAAATACGCTTATTGGGTTGCGGCTCGAATGA
>DATDST010000052.1:0-3949 GCA_036517815.1 Minisyncoccota bacterium
AAAGAATATCGTTTCTAAGGCGAGCGCATCCGGCGTATGTTTTGCCACGAGCTCGGCAGTTTTCTTGAAAATCTCTCCAAGGCGTTCTGCAAGTACGCCTTTTTTTGGTGAGAAGCATTCTGAAAAAACCAACGTAGCGCCTTCCATCACTGCAATGCCCATCCGGTCATACCCGGGGTCTATCGCAAGAACTCGCCGCGAGTTCTTGCGAGTATTTAGTATTCTGTATTTAGTATTTAGGGCATGCATGCAGTTGTTTCTTAAAGTACTGAATACTGTATACGCGATACTGTATACCCTCAATTCCGCGTTTAGTCCGCATTGGTTGTGACATGTTCTACGTCCTCATGGGATTCTAATTTTTCTATGAGCACCGCAAGCTTTCCCGCATCCTCTCCCAGCACGGGCACGGTGGTTGTTGCATGCCACTCTCCTTCGGGACTTTTCGTGAACGCCCATGAAGCGGAACCGGGGGAAGCCACGGCGTATCCCATTTCAGAGAGGAGGAATTTGAGTTCTTGGTTTGTACGGTTGCGGTTGTCGGTAAACGCGTCTATGAGAATTGCGACGCCTCCCGGGCCATATGTTTCATACGTAACCTGCTCTAACGTGTCTCCTCCCGCACCAATGCCGCGCGCTATCGCGCGCTCTATGTTTTCTTTCGGCATATCCGCGCTCCGTGCCCTCTCAATCATTGCTCGAAGATTGGATGAAGATACGTCGCCTTTTGCGACCCGCGATTCAACAGTGATGAGACGGGAGAGTTTGGAAAATTCCTTGCTCCGCTTTTTATCAGCGGTACCCTTCTTCTCCTTTATCTGTTTCCATTTACTGTGACCGCTCATGGGGGAAGTATTGAGTATAAAGTATTTAGTATCAAGGGGAATCTTGGGATGACCAATTTATTCAACCCTCTATACTTGATACTACATACAAAATACTCCTTTTCACATAAATTGGTCGTAGAGCGTATCAAAAGCAAGTTTTAAGTCTTTTTTGTGGAGATAAAACACGAGCTCGGTGTAGGTGGATGAGAACTCCACGATGTTGATGTTTTGGAACGTCAATTGCTGGATGAGCGTGTAGAACATACCCACTTGGGGTACGTATTTTTCGTCAAACTCCACCCCGACCGCCACAATGTCTGGCACGAACACCTTGGGCGTGGCAGGAAAGAAGCGTCGGAGCACGGCTACTTGCTCGGCTTCGGTTATCACCGTGAGTTCTCGAGTGCCGAGAGTAGCGACAATGAACGCGCCGTCTCGGCGCAGTGTCGCTTCGGCCTTTTCAAGCGCACGGATGTTTTCGCCAGTTTTGTCATAGGTAATTTCTGCCAGATTTTTTATCACGCGTATCGCCTCAAGCTTGACCGCTTTGAACCGTGCGTTCGTGAGGCGTTTTCCTACTTTGAGCCGCGAGAGCGCCATAGTAATGGCGGAAACACTGACGCTTTTCTTAGTCCGCGTCTCCACCAGAGGTTTCATAAACCGCGCCGTTTTGGAGAGGTTCAACACGCCATTCGCCAAGCCGAAATGAAGGAACCCATCGGTTTCAATGGCGCTTTGTACCGCTTTTGGGATGCTTAACATGTTTCAAATATAACATATTTTGTTAAAAATCAATAATCTTTCATTAAAAGTCACCGTTGTGCTCAAGTGGTGCTACAAAGCTGGGATATGAATATACATCCGAGACGGATTGAGGGAGCTCCAGTACAAATGCCGAATGCGGAGGCATATCATGAGCGCCACCCTACCGACTGGGGGGCATGGCTTGTCAAACTCACCTCTAGAATGGAGCGATGTTTGACTTGCGATGGCCATGGCGGGGAACTACGTTTGCACCACTTAAGCACGAAACACTTGAATATTTGGGAAAAACAAAAATGTCCTGGTTGCAGAGGTCGCGGTTGGTTAATGAAAAACGCTCCATAAGGAGCGTGTGATTGTTCGCACAGAGGTCGCCTGAGAACACCAAATTATCTTTACGCTTTCAGCGTTGTGATATGTTTAACTCAAAAGAAAAACTACGTGTTGGAGTTCTGGGCGCGACAGGGATAGTCGGTCAGCGGTTTCTTTCACTTTTAATGGATCACCCTCTTTTTGAGGTCACGGCCGTTGCGGCATCCAGAAATTCGGCAGGAAAATCGTATCGGGATGCTGTCTGGGCCCGGTATGGGAAAGCGCCTATTTTGTCGCAAATGTACGACGTCCTGCCACGTTATGGGAAATTGAAAGTCCGCTCCGCTGAAGATGATGTAGATGTGCTGAAGCCCCAAGTCGATCTTGCCTTTAGCGCGCTTGCCATGGAACATGATGCGATACGTGCGCTTGAAGAAAAATATGCGTGTTCTGGCATACCGGTAATTTCTAATAATTCTTCACATCGATGGACTCCCGATGTTCCAGTAGTCATTCCGGAAGTAAATCCGCACCACTTAGAAATCATCAAAACACAGAAGAGTGAGCGCGGCTGGGAAACCGGCCTCATAGCCGCCAAACCGAATTGTTCCATTCAATCATTCGTGCCGGTCATTGAGGCGTTGAAAGCATTTACACCACAGAAAATTTTTGTAACGACGTTTCAGGCGGTGTCTGGAGCGGGAAAAACCCTTGATTTATGGCCGGAAATGATGGATAGCATCATGCCTTTTATTGCCGGAGAGGAAGAAAAAACATCCAGCGAACCGAAGAAAATATGGGCTCGGATTGAGGCTGGGAAATTTGTTTTTCCGGACACCCCTGAAATTTCCGCGAATTGCGTACGGGTTCCCGTGAGCGACGGCCACCTCGTCGCAGTGAATGTATCTTTTAAAAATAAGCCAACGCGCGCCGACGTGCTTCACGCGCTCAGAAATTTTCAAAACCCCCTAGACGAACTTAATCTTTCGTCCGCGCCGCGCCCATTTATTCTTGTTACCGACGAAGACAATCGCCCGCAAACTGCTTTGGACCGCGACGCTGGAAAGGGCATGGCAGTGACGGTCGGGAGAATTCGGGAAGATCCGGTTATGAACGGATGGAAATTCGTCGCACTCTCGCACAACACCATTCGCGGAGCTGCTGGCGGCGCGATCTTATTGGCCGAACTCCTTGTCGCAAAAGGGCATGTAAAGCCGCGAATCTAAATCAATTTCTTCTGCGCGCCGTCTTTTTTCAAATGTTCTCGGGCGCGATTGGTGGCGACGCGGCCGCGCGGAGTACGTTCCAAAAATCCCTCTTGCATCAAGTATGGCTCGTATACGTCCTCTATGGTCTCTTCTTCCTCGGCGGAAGCGGCGGCAAGTGTAGCGACGCCAACCGGCCCGCCGTTGAATTTTGTAATTAACGCTTCCAAGATACGCCGGTCAGACGGGGTGAGCCCCGCTTCGTCTATTCCTATCATCGCCAACGCTTTCTCCGCTATTGCTTTTGAAAGGGGAGCTCGGTCAAGCTGGGCCACATCGCGCGAGCGCTTCAAAAGATAATTAGCGGTGCGCGGAGTTTTACGGGAGCGTTTCGCTATCTCTTCCATCGCTTCTTTTTCTATCTCAATGCCCAAGAGTTTTGCCGAGCGTTTCAATATCTGCTCTATTTCTTTTTGGGAATAAAATCCGAGCTGGAATACGCCTCCGGAGAAACGCGAGCGAAGAGGGGAGGAGATAAGACCTATGCGCGTCGTCGCACCGATCAAAGTAAATGCAGGGAGTGCGAGTTCAATGGTGCGCGCGGACGGGCCCTTGCCGATAATGATGTCCAATTTTCCTGCTTCCATCGCGGGGTAGAGAAGCTCCTCTACGGATTTGTTCAAGCGGTGTATTTCGTCTATAAACAAAACATCGCCGGGTTCCAGATTTGTGAGAATCGCCGCTAAATCTCCCACGCGCTCAATGACGGGGCCTGCGGTCGCGCGCACATTCGCCTGTAATTCTTTGGCGACAAGATGCGCGAGAGTCGTTTTTCCCAAGCCC
>DATDST010000053.1:0-3456 GCA_036517815.1 Minisyncoccota bacterium
AGCGAGAATCCGAGCAAGCGAGGGAGGCGTGTCAGCGACACGCTGACTGAGCGCGCGAAGGTTCGGAGTAGGATTTTGGCGGCTGTAGTAGCGAAATGAATAGTGGCTTGTTGTCATGGTTATTTTTGAGATAGGTTCTAATATTTTGGCGCTCTGATTTCTCCGTTGTAGCTCATCGTAATTTCTTCAAAAATACCCTCCTGTTTCACCATAAGAAGTCCACGCTTCACCAATTCCAGCATCGCGAGGAAACTGACAACCGTCTCCTCTGTACCCGCGTTTCTGCCTCTCGAAAAATCGCGGAAGGTCATTTGTATCGCTTTCTCTATGCGCTCGGAAAGATGCGTAATCATCTCTTCGAGTGTGATAACGCGCGCGACTTTCACCGTCGGCGCAAAAGTTATCTGCGGCGCGGCGGAGAGCGCGCGCCGCGCCGCTTCGGCCAAGGAAGCCGCGGACAAATCCGGCGAGGGAGCGAACAAGGGTTCGCCGCGCGAAACGCCATTTCCGAAAAACATCCGGCCGCTCAAGGCGGAGAGCTTCCGCGCGATGTTTCTGAAGACCTGATACACAGAGAGACGGAATTCCAAGTCCTTCACATCTCCCTCCTCCTCGTCAGAGAGGGAGAGCAGTGGAAGAAGCGCGCGAGATTTTATGAGAAGCAATGTGGCGGCAACCAAGACGAAATGCGCCGCCTGCCCCATTGGGAAGGTTTCTCTGGTTTCTATGTAGGCGAGAAAATCTTCCGCAACTTGAGAAAGCGAGATGTCGGAAATCAGGAGTTTTCTCTCCTCAATGAGATCAAGAAGAAGCTCCAAAGGCCCTTCGAATTGGGGAATCTTTATGGCAAACGTTGAAGTCACAAAAAATATCATACCACGAAGATTTTGAAATTTGGCTTTATTCAGGTATAATTTTTCCATGGATATACGTTTTTCGGGAGGTATAGGAACCCGCATAGAACTCATTGCCGGCGAGATTACCAGAGTCGTGGAGGACGCAAAAGGCGCCGTGGCCATCAAGCTCGGCATCGGCAAAGTGGAAGAGACGGACGGGAGAAAGCTCGTATCTCTGGCGCGCAAAGTCGTGCGGACGGCCAGAGAGCACAAGCTCAAGGAAATCGCGCTCTCGCTCAAAGACTTTTCCTTCCCCCAAAACCGTATCTCCGACCGCGAACTCGGCCGCATACTCGGCGAGAACTTTGAAATGGCAGGCTACGAGTTTACGAGATATAAGACAAAGAAAGAGCCTGAAGTAGAAACCATATTCGTCTCCAAGGCAAGCACGGAGGCAGAAGTGGGATTCAAGGAAGGCCAGCTCATCGGCCGCGAGATAAATTATGCGCGGGACTTGGCGAACACTCCCGGGGGCGACATGACGCCCTCCATCCTTGCGGAAGCCGCAAAACGCCAGTTCAAAGGTACTTCAGTAAAAGTAGAAGTTCTGAATCTCTCCGCCTTGAAAAAGCTCAAGATGGGCCTTGTCCTCGGCGTCGCCAAGGGCTCCGCCGAGGAGCCAAAATTCATCATCGCGGAATACTGGGGCACTGGTAAACCCCGACGCTTCGGTCGGGGTCCCGACTCAAAGACGTCGGGAGAAAAGCCGATTGTTCTCGTTGGCAAAGGCATCACGTTTGATACGGGCGGCATAAACTTGAAGCCCACAGATTCCTTGATGGGAATGAACCAAGACATGACCGGAGGCGCAACCGTCCTCGCTACCGTTGCCATCGCCGCAAAATTAAAACTTAAGAAAAATATTATTGCGCTAGTGCCCACAGTTGAAAATGCAGTATCCGGCTCCGCCTACCGCCCCGGGGATGTGTTGACTGCGATGAATGGCACTACGGTGGAAGTTTTGAATACGGATGCCGAAGGACGTTTGATCTTAGCTGATGCGTTGACGTACGCAAAGCGATATAATCCCCGCCTCGTGGTTGATGTGGCGACACTCACGGGCGCCGCGATAACTGTTGTCGGTAAACGCGCGTCCGTCATCATGACACGCGATCAAAACTTGGAAAATACGCTTCGGGACCTTGGCGAGAAATCCGGCGATTATGTGTGGCCATTGCCTTTGTGGAAAGAATACGAAGCTGACCTCAAAAGCAATGTTGCCGACATCGCGAATGTTTCCGGTGGCGCATCGGCCAAGTCCGGCGCGGGCGCGATACAGGGAGGCATGTTTTTGCTTCCCTTTGCCTCTACATTTCCCCTCTGGGCGCATATAGACATCGCTCCCCGCATGGAATCCATCCCTGAAGATATGCTCGCCCGCGGCGCAACTGGCACCCCCGTACGGCTTTTAGTACGCCTGATAGAAAGTTTTTAACCCTGCAATTGAGCCACGTTTTCTGTACGAGGGTGACCCTCGTACAGTGGTTATCGGGCGATTTTTCCTATCGTGTCTAAACCAACACCAAGCTCTTCTGCAATAGAGCGCTGACTTTTGCCGGCCGCCAGTCTGTCTTTAATGAGCACGCGCCTCCCCAACATAAGGCGCTCACTTTCAGTTAAAAGACTATTAAAAAATCGTTTCGCTTCACTTTTGCCTTTTATAGAGCCCGCGGCGGCGTACAGTGCATCCAATATTTCTATCCTTTGCTTATCCGTGAGATTTTTTGCTTGCACCTTCATACATCTCGAAAATGTTATATGAGTAAAATGATACGTGTGTTAATTTAGTACGGCCGTACTAAATTAACACACGTAATTTTTCTCCATATGATATATCATATCACCTTCCTTCTAATCTTCTGAAAGCAGAGTGTCAATGCGGTTCATGTCGCGCGGGAATGGCACGGCTTCTTTGACGTTTGCGAGCTCTAACATCCGAGCAGTAATGCGCTCTAAACCCGTCGAACATCCGCCGTGGGGCGGCATGCCGTATTTAAAGGCCTGCAAATAGAATTCGAATTTCTTTGGATCCAAACCAACGAATTCCATTTTCTTTACCATTTCGTGATAGTCGTGGATGCGCTGGCTTCCGCTGTTTATCTCAAGGCCCCGAAACAGAAGATCAAAACTTTTGCTGAACACCGGGTCTTTCTCATCCGCCATCGTATAGAAGGCGCGTTTTGCGGTCGGAAAGTGCGTGATGAATACGAAATCCGACCCGTGCTCTTTTTTCGCCCACTCGGCTATTCCCCTTTCATGCTCGGGCTCCATGTCGGGCTCCTCTGAAACTCCCAGAATCTTCTGTGCTTCGCGCAAGGTGAGAATGGGGAAAGCACTTCCGAGCGACGGCACTTCTACCTTGAAACGTGCAAAAATGTCCGCGTGTTTTTCCGAAACTTCACTGACGACGTCCCGAATCACTTGTTCCAAGACGGCCATGACGTCCAAGTGGCTCTGGATAAAGCCCATCTCAAAATCCATCTGGGTTATTTCAGAAAGATGCCGCGTGGTAGCGCTTTTTTCCGCACGAAATATTTTCGCGATAGTAAAGACACGTTCA
>DATDST010000054.1:0-9730 GCA_036517815.1 Minisyncoccota bacterium
GAGTGGTTTTCTTTGGCCGCCAACAAAGAAAACCACTGATTTTGGGGCACGCCGCGCGCTTCGCGCGCGTGGAGAGTGAGGTTCGAGCCGAAGATTTTTTGGAGGGAGGATTTTTTGGAGGGGTAGTCTTTGGATTTGGCAGTTTCTTCAAGCACTGAAGCCTCTTTGAGCCACGCACGCATGGGTTCGAGCCACGCGGCGGCATTCCGTTCAAGCAGGAGGATTCGCTCCTGTGCCGACTTCTTTTCGGACATCAGCGCGCGTTTCCTTTCGAGATAGTCGCCGCGCTCAATATCCTGTTCGACAAAGAGGTCGGTGATGCGGGCAATTTTGCCGTCCAAGTCGGCAATCTTTGCCCGCATCGCTTGAACGGACGCCGCCGTCGTTTGAGTGGCCTCTTGCGCATCTCGCTCGGCCATTGCGTCTAATTCTTTTGCCCAATGCGCGGGCAAAACGAATTTTGCGAGCAAATCGGAGAGTTGCGAGTCCAACGCTTCTTCGCGCACATACGGCTGTGAGCAGTGGGCAGCGGCTTTCTTTTTCGTACAGCGATAGTACACGTAGCGATGTACGTTGCCGTTCTTTTGCCGCTTCGACTTATCCTCGGCGGTGATAGAAAAGCCGCACTCGCCGCATCGCAAAAGGCCGCAATACGCTTGCGGCTCGTTCGTCGGTTTGTGGTGCGTGCGACTACGAAGCGCGAGAACTTTCTGCACCTTGTCGAACAACTCTTTGCTCACGATGGGCGTATGCGTGCCCTCGTACATTTCGCCGCTGTAGGCGAAGTGTCCGAAGTAAAACGGATTGGAGAGCAGGAATGTTATCTGGTCTTTTTTGAGAGGTCTGCCACCGCCTTTGCTCCATCCGCGCGTGGCTCCAGTCTTGATGCCGTGATGAAAAAGAAAGTTGGCGATGTCTTCGAGCCGCGAGCCATTCTTGGCGTACAACTCAAACGCTTTGCGTACAAGCGGCGCTTTGCGCCGATCCACGACGATAGTCTTGGTATACGGGTCGTTGAGGTAGCCGAGCGGCGCACTGCTCGGATAAATACCCATTCGCGCCTTTTGCCGGAGGCCTCGTGTCACATTCACGCTCAAATCGCGGATGTACTGATTGGCCATACCAAACTCAACAGACATCAGGAGTACGTTGTCATGCGGAAAATACGCCTTGTCGTGGGTGATGATTTTCTGAATAGTGCCTTGTTGCAAAAGCCAACTGATGCGGCCGCTATCCACCGGATTGCGCGAAAGGCGGTCAATTTTCCAACAGATAACACCATGCGCTTCGCCGCGCTCAATACGCCGTACCATATCCTCAAAAACAGGACGCCCCGGCATTTTCGCGCTTCGCTTCTCCACGAACTCCTCCGCAATCTCTAGCCCGCCGCGCTTGGCGAGCGCACGAAGCTCGGCAAGCTGCGCCTCGATGGAGAGCACTTGCTTGTCCTCGACATCGGTACTTTTGCGTGCGTAGAGAAAGTAGCGCATGGATTTATTCAAATAGAACGTTATCGCATCTCTATGTCGAGGGGGTCTTTGCAGACATCCCGAAGAACGTTCGCGAATAGTCGGCAATATATTCTGCAGCCGATTTGTCTTTGCGAATGACAGCCTTCTTGCACGGTGCGGACGTGGCTGCATATATGCGCGTGCCGATATGCAGGCGCAGGTCTTGTGGCATACCTCTGACACTTCCTTGGAACATGATCGTTACACGGGTGTGTTCGAGAAGAAATCTCGCAGTGTCGAATACCACGCTCATATCGCCCACACGACTACGTTGAAGCTGTGAGTTAATAGTTACGAGTCCTACACCTTTGTTTTCATTCAGTAAATTCTTCCAACGTTCACGCTGGTAGAGATTCCGTGCATACACATGTGGAATAGACCAAATCCCGCGCCGGTCAATTTCCTCGGAGTATCGCAGGCATTTCTGAATGTTTAACGCATGGGCGAACGGACACTCTCCTTCAAAGAGGGAGAAATTCATCCCCGTTATCGCGTAGAAGCCCATTCCTGCGAGAACATCGAACAGGTATGTGTCGTGTCGTTCCCACCACAGCGTTTCAATCAACACGTCTTGCCCTGTAGAAAATAGAATGACGCGCTTACCCTCGAGTATGGGAGCTTTGAGTATCGTGGGGTCGACCGTGCTTCCTTCGGGGACGTGATAATATCCGCACTTCAATTTCACTCGCTTGGTAAGTGTATCGTTGATCGTGATACCCACGACCTCGTACGGAACAGTGCTTGAGGGTAGCGAAAACATACCTCGTGGAATGACGGGTATAACGGGGGCGAGCAGTCCCGCTTTGTCGCTAAATGCTACGTCTCCCATACTCAATCCGCCGACATCGTCTAGGAAAATCTCTATTTCAGGGTCTTTGCACGTGATGACATTCATTCGTCCTTGAGTCTCGCAATTGTGGAGCACACTGAGAGCCTCTTCTGGGTGCACATGAGGTTCAAAGCGACCGCTTGCGCATACGGTTGAAAACAGCGATTGCTGCGCTCCATTATCCGACTGTCTGCTCGAATCGTGCATACGCCCTATTCGTAGTGTTGACGACGCGGGCCGTGTATTTTATTCCGCGAGCCGCGCATTCTTTTATCGTGCTCACGTGTTGGGGCTTAAGATGCCCGACGCTCTCACTCAGCACGAATAATTCTGTACCGCGAACGGTAACCGACGTACCGTCCTTGATTGCTCCTTTAGGGCGAATCTGCACATCAAATGCCGCAGGGCAGACCTTGTTGATGTCGCGCTCACTCGAAGACCCGCTACCTCCGCCTCCGCCTCCACCACCGATCCCGCTCGGACGCGGCTTCGGCTTGTTAATGCGAACTTTGTCGTTCCCTTTTCGTTTACTTCCGTCTCCCATAAGCGTTATATAAGTTTTACTCCTACTCTAATAAGAATTTTTCCCTCCGGTACGGGTACGTCATACGACGTCTCGTCGAGCCACTGCCGCGAGGGCGTGTACCACAATCGTGGAAATTCGGGACGAGTGTTATTCCATATGTAATTCTTGCCCGTGAACACATGGTGGTCGGCACCGTTCCGGTCCTCCATATTCATCTGTACGAGAGGAATCGGATTCCCTGAATGAACGCGCACGGTCATACCTGCACCGAGCGCGCCGCTGAACACGATGGCCTTCTCCCACTCCGTGCCGCCGTTAGCAAGATACGCATAATGGTACAGTTCGACCCCATTCAGATTGATGGGGGACGTGCCCCCGTTCTTAACATCTACCCATTCTGCTGCGAGCTGAACCGCAGGCGTGAGTGTTCGGCTAACGCGGTCTTTCCCCGCAGGGTTCGGCTTCGCTCTATTGATGAGAAGTGCCATACTATGTCGTGTTAATATTTTGCTATGGCGGTCGCTCCGCTTTCGTACGTTCACGAGCCATTCATCCGGAAAGTTGATAATGGAACGCGTGTCTGCTACTATTGCGCTGTTAAACGGCAAGCCACCTGTAACACATTGTAGCAGGTGACCATTTGTTTAATAGAGTGACACGCCCCATTATTTGTGTTATATTGAGTCATGCAGGAAATCAACAAGAAAATCGGCCAGCGCATACGGGAGGCGCGAGAAGCAAAGGGACTCACGCAGAAGCAGCTCGGTGAGTATCTAGGCTACTCCTCTATGGGAATCTCCTATTTTGAACAGGGGGTGCGAGAAATGAAAATTTCTGACATCCAACGGCTAGCTAGTTATTTCGGAAAAGAGCCATCCTATTTCCTATCAGCGGGACTCACTGTCTTCCGCGCGGAAAAAACATCCCCAGACAAAGGGATTGTTAAATCCTTAGATGACTTCGATAAATTTTTACTGGAGCGACGAAAGAAATCGGAACAATGAATCCACATATAAAATATATAGAGACCGTTGCATTGCAGGCGTTATCCAAAGTTGACTGCGATGCTCCGCCAACTCCCATAGAAGAAATAGCAAAGCGATTTGAACTAGATGTCGTGGCGTTTCCTTTCCATAACAAAATATCTGGTCTATTGAAGAAAGAGGATGGGATTATCGGAGTGAATGAGACCCATCATCCTTATCGCCGGAGATTCACGATTGCTCATGAGTTAGGACATTTCTTGCTAGGTCATGGGCTTGAGCATGGGCAAGAAGAAACGTACGAAGATTCTTTTGATAAACCCTTTCCTCAAGAGAAAGAAGCGAATATGTTTGCATCATTCTTACTCATGCCGAGCGAATGGATAAAGCGAGAGGTCAAGAAGAATGGACTCGACCTCGAAAGACTGGCGGAGACCTTCGGCGTCAGCAAACAGGCAGTAACCATAAGGCTTCTCGACTTGAAACTGATTTAGTACGATATCCCAAAAAGTGGTCCGAGCGAACACTTGATGAATTGGCCCCAACGGGAGGTTTGCCGCGATTATATTTGCGGCAAAATAATTGTGCGCGCATGGGTGGGTGGGGCAAGCACTCCACGGATTTGGATTGCATTTGCATTCCCCTCCAAAAAATCCTCCCTCCAAAAAATCTTCGGCTTTGTATTCCTGAACCTCCCTCCACGCGCGCGAAGCGCGCGGCGTGCCGCAAAATCAGTGGTTTTCTTTGTTGGCGGCCAAAGAAAACCACTCCGAAAATGACCTCGTTCCGATACTTGTGACTCTATACGACTCTGCTCGAACCTATTTTAGCACTAACGGCTGATGTCGCGCGCTCCGCGCGCGTGGTGTCTTTGTACGAGAGTGGTCCGATTCGACTTCGTGCCCGCCCCCGCCCCGCCGCCAATCCTCTCCGCCAAAGGCGGACAGGCATTCTCATCTATTTCGCGGGGGTTTTTGAAAATTGAATGGGCGGCGGGGCGGGGGCGTTTTGGGTTATACTATCTGCACGTATGGCACGGAAAAAGGTCACAGAAAACGAAGTGCCACAAACTGCCAGTCTGCCTAAGCAGGACAAGTTTTTTGCGACAGAAAATCTAAAGCGTTCGGCACGCTCGGGAACTCAGCTTCCTGACCCAACGCACGCGCCCTACGGCTACGATGCGGCGGCACAATTCAAGCATCTTTTTCCTGCCCTTGAACTCCCGATACTTCGTCCGCCAGCGAACCATCATCCCGAAGACAGAGTGTCATTCGGCTCGCCAGAGTTGAAACCGCACGAATTATTTTTGGGCGATAATCTATATTTACTCCGCCAAATGCCGAGTGAGTCGGTAGACCTAATTTATATAGATCCGCCGTTCTTCTCAAACCGGACATATACGCAAATTTGGGGAGACGATAACGAGGTACGTTCGTTCAACGACATCTTTCAGGATGGAATGTTCTCATATCTCGCGTGGCTCAACGCGCGGTTATGGGAAATGAAGCGCGTCTTGAAATCTACCGGCTCAATTTATGTACATTGCGACTGGCACGCTTCGCACTACATAAAAACAGAGATGGATAAAACCTTCGGTTACGATAATTTTCAGAATGAAATCATTTGGGGGTACAGAAGCGGAGGGGTGGGTAAAAGTACCTTTGCGAGAAAACATGACATTATTTTTTTCTACTCAAAAACCCCAAAATATAAATTCAAAACGCAGTTCTATAAGTCATGGCAGGAGAAAAAATATAACTTTAACGAAAAATATCCGGAACTCTGGGATGATGAAAAAAAGAAATGGTATCACCTCGCCGTTTGTCGAGATGTCTGGGAAGATATAAATATTATCGGAACAGATAATAAAGAGCGGATTGGATATCCAACGCAAAAGCCGGAAGCTTTATTGGAAAGAATAATAGAGGCTAACACTGAAACAGGCGATGTTGTTGCGGACTTCTTTATGGGAGGAGGCACCACGGGTGCAGTTGCGCTCAAAAAAGGACGCAAGTTTATTGGTTGCGATATTTCCAGAGTTGCAATTTCTGTGTCAGCGAGTCGACTCATAGAAATTGGTGAAGAAATTTCGGGCATTGTTGTTTCAGCCGATAAGAACAAGACGCTTGGATTCCAAAGCGAGCCATTTGCCGATATACAAGTCGGATATGTCGGAAATTACCCGATAGATAAGTTTAAAGGTATATCTCAGGAAGAATTCACAAAATTCGTACTGGACTTGTACCAAGCAAGCGCGTTTACCGGACAGGCGAAATACATTCACGGCCTCGCAAATGGGAAGCTCGTCATTTCAGTCGGCTTTGGCGATCCAGATGCGAAAGTGTCGGTCGAGCAGGTGAAGGGGTTCGTAGAAGAAACCTTGCGCCAGTACCAAACGCAACTCGGTCAAGGAGAGGAGAAAATCTTACAAATCATCGGGTGGGGTTTCGAGCCGAGCGTGGAGGCGTGGAAGGGGCAGACAATAAACGCTTTAAATAAACAAAAGATAAAACTGCAGATAGAACTTGTTTCGCTATCGAGCGAATCATTCAGGCAGAGGATTTTCCGCCAAATTGGCGAGCGTAATATAGACCTCAAATTCAACCGCCTAAACCAGCTGCTCTCGTTCACATCAAGCCCATACGCGGGTGTGATTCAAGTCGTGAAGCAAGACGGATTGAAATTTGTATTCAAACTCGATGGCGCGAAAGCAGTCGGGACGGGTCGTCTTATCAACTGCCAATGGGATTTCTCTTACGACGGAAGCCGATTTGCGTCTCGCGAGTATGCGCTCAATCGCGAGAAAAAAGGGCAAGGTGATTTTGAAGCAGTATTTACTGTTGAGCATACTTTTGAGAAAAACGGTACATACAAAATCGCCGCGCGCGTGCAAGATAACCTCGACGGAGAGACCGTAGCGACTGTGGTACTAGCAATTAAGAACGGTTCCTATGAGATAGAATAGTAAGGGTATGGCTATCTCCGAACAAGAACTCAAATACCGAGAATGGAAGGAGAAGCCGGACTTTCCCAATCTTGACGAGCGCGCGGCTTTTTATGCAAAAACGTTCATCGAGCGAATACGCGGCGGCGAAGATTTCCCAAAACCACTTTATCCGCATCAGGTCGAGGCGATTCTTCGAGTTATTTATCATGGCGAGAAGCTAGGCAGATGGGATAGTTTGCTCGACATCGTGACCGGAGGCGGCAAGACCGTAATCATGGCCGGCCTCGTCGCATATTTCTGGCAAGTGCGGGGATGCGAAAAATTCCTAGTGCTCGTGCCCAACACAATCGTCCGCGAGCGCGTCAAGGACGATTTTGAGATTCGCAGTCCAAGTTTCGCTTATACTGATTTTCCGTTTTTCTTCAATTCGCACACAAAGATACCGAGTCGTATCTCGTGTAAGGTTTTACGCGACGGAAGCGATGCGGTGTCGATTCGGGATGCAAATATCATCATCGGCAATATTCACCAGTTGTACGAGGGGCGACAATCGCAATCACTAGAGATGCTTCTTTCGCCCGAAGTGGTAACCAAAATTGTCATATTCAACGATGAGGCGCACAATGCCGCAGCCGATCAATATCGCGAAGTGTTGAAACTATTGAGAGATAAAACAATTGCCAGAATCGACCTCACCGCGACACCATACCGGCTGGACAAAGAGGACTTGGATACCTATCCACCGATTTACGAATATCATGTCGAGGAAGCGATACGCGACCGTGTCGTGAAGCAGATTGTCGTTACCAAGCCGGACATCGAAAGCGTCAAGCTCCAGTACGAAGAATGGGACGAAAAAGACCAAGTAGTAAAAGTCCTCGACGCGGAGGAAATGCCGTGGGAGCAGATTGAAGTCGAGTTGAAGCGCGGAGGCGCGGTGCGGTTCGTAACCGCAAAGAACGCTCGACGACAGCAGCTCATGATTGCGCAAGCGACTGTAGATTACCAATTGAAGCAGATTCCGCCTGCGCTCGACGGGAAAGGACCTCAATGGTGGCCGCTCTTGCTCGTCGTCTCGCTTTCACAAAAAGACGCGGCTTTGATTTACGAAACGCTCCAACAGAAACCATTTCAATATAAAGCCGAAGAGCTCTTGCTCGTACACAGCAAACAGGATGAGATGGAAAATAAAAAAGCGTTCCTGCTTGGTAGAAAATCTCCCGAAGGATTGAGCAAGGAGGATGAGGCGCTCTGGCACGAGGCGCGAAAAATAAAAGTCATTATCGCGGTGTCCATGCTTCGGGAGGGCTGGGATGTGCGTAATATTTCGGCAATTTGTCTTTTCAGGAAATTTAGCTACCAAAAAAAGGGCGACATGATTTATACCGTTTACGGGCCACAAATCATCGGTCGCGGATTGCGCCGTATCCGACCACCCACTGAACCCGACCATCTTTTTGTTGCCGATCATCCCGCGTTCAACCACGACTGGCTATGGAAACTACTTTCTGCGCAGCAGTATGCGAAACCCTTAAATCCGGGCGACGCTGTTGACACGTCTGAAATTCAGGATATTCCTGCAACGCAGAAGACGACCGAGGAAAATGGGACGAAAGCGGAGGAGGCAAACGTGCTCGACATTGAAGCCGTAATCAAGAGCCTACCAGACATCGCAAATATTGAACCGATGAAAAATTGGCAGGCGCACTTCACGACCCTTGTGTTTGATAAGCGAGTTTCGTCCGCGTTGCAAAAGATAACGAATGTAAAAAGCCGCTTACTCGGAACGGACAGGACGGCGCACGAGATACCGGACGATGTCGTGAACGCTGAGGAGCTAAATAAAATCGAAACTGATATCACCAAGAAAAGTCGAGCGCAGTTGATAGAGGAAATTACGAGCGATATATCAAACGAACCCCATCAGGCGCTTATGTCTACTTTCCGGCAAGAGACGGCCGCTCAACTTCACGCGCTTACGGGAGCTCTCGAATGGATTCTGAAAGAGAAGTTTGAAATGAACGGGATAAGTGAAATTGATTCTGCCTCCGACGCTACACTGCAAAGAATGCACTTCTATCTCCCGCAGATTTTCGAGGAGTTTCGTCGGCCGGAAATTATACTCGGTATTCTTGAAAGCAAATGATTCAAGCACGACGAGGAAAACTGGAGGGGTTAAAGCGAAATCCGCGAGGCGAAAGCGAATACGACAGTTTTTTGGAGCGAGACTACATGCTCGAAATTGACTCGATGAGCGGGGTTAAGGAATGGACAAAAGATCACGGCATAAAGATTCCATATAAAATCTTCGGACTTCTTCCGCACACCTACAACCCCGACTTCCTCATAACTTTTCTCGACGGTTCAAAAGAATTGCACGAAACGAAAGGCGCAGGTTTTCTTGCGTGGGCATCCACGCACGCGAAGCGCAAAGCCGGTGATGAGTGGTGCAAAGCGCGCACTATGAAATACAAATTTATCGAAAATAGCCGCGGTGCGTTGTTCGGGCAAAATAATACACTCGATACACTGGAGAAGCGCGCGAAGGATTATTCGAGCGTGAGCGAGATGCTGAAGTAATGATAATTATACCACTCCCTACCAAAAAAGCAAGTGTTTGGGCGCCAACTATATGAGCCGTTCGACTTTGCTCCCGACAAGCTCTGTGGCGCGCTAGAATAGAGCCATGGCCGATGAAGACACATCCCAACCACCCGCAGAGCCAACAGCGCCGGTAGAACCCGTCACAGCGCCCGAATCAGTCCCCGCAGAAGTCATCCAGCCCGAAACCCAAACGGCTTGTATCGTGAATTCCAGCGGGCGCGCTTGCGCTCGCGTACACTGAAGCCGGAGCACCACCACCAACGGCTTTGGAATCTCTTTCGAGATGTCCATTAGTTTGAGCATGTGGTGCCTCCGGCTTTCAGTTCAGCC
>DATDST010000055.1:0-17928 GCA_036517815.1 Minisyncoccota bacterium
GTGCCCGGCATGAGCGCATGGCGATGCGTCGCAAAAGATTCTCTGCCCCAGCAGAAGCGCCGGTTCCAGCATTTCGCGGGGAAGCACGCTTTTGACATAGAGGGCTTAGGCAAAAAAACCACCGACCTGCTCTTGGATGAAGGACTCATCGGAAGCTACGCGGATATCTTTACGCTTACCGAAGGCGACCTTGAGGGTCTTGAGGGCTTTGCGGAGCTTTCTTCAAAGAATCTCATCGCCTCCATAGCGTCCCGCCGTAGCGTGCCGCTTGATAGATTTTTAATCGGACTTTCCATTCCGCAGGTGGGCGAAGAAACTGCGCGCGATATAGCCGGGCATTTCCGGACGCTTGAAAAAATAATAAGCGCTTCTATTGAAGAATTGCAGAGCATAGTGGGCGTGGGAGACATTGTTGCCGAGTCGGTATTTCGTTGGTTCCGCGATGCCGAAAACAAGCATCTCCTCCGGGAGCTTTTGAAGCAGGTCACGGTTGAAAAAGGAGAAGCTCCGAAAGGCGGAACTCTTTCAGGGAAGACATTTGTGCTTACCGGCACGCTGTCATCCCTCTCGCGCGAAAAAGCGGCAGAGGAAATCAGAAAACGCGGCGGGAGCGTGTCCGGCTCCGTCTCAAAAAAAACCGATTACGTGGTGGCTGGGGAAGAACCGGGCAGTAAATACGACGCGGCGCAAAAGCTCGGCGTTCGTATTTTATCTGAAAATCAATTTTTTAAATTACTTTCCTAACCTTCAGTTTTAGTTGCCTCAATATCCATTACAATTTGGTGCAAACTGCTGATTTCATTAATAATGTTCTTTTTTATGTTCCCCAACGCCATCAGCAAAGTCCGACGCTTGTGCTCGTCTTCGGTAAGACCTCTCAGTGACGGATTCATTCTTCTACGTAGGTTGGCATTGTTTGGATTTTCTGAAGGTTTTAGGGTTCTGCTAAATCTTTTTGCAATTGCCATATGCGCCACCACCCCTTCCAATTCCTCGATTACTTTGATGGCCTCGTTTAGTTGAGCACGTTCGACAATTTCAGCTGATCGCGCCTCCGCTGCATCATATGCGGGATTTTCAAGTCGTACCAATATTTCACTCAATTTCCTTTTTTCAACCATGTGAACATTATACCATAAACTCAAATAATTTAAAAACTAGAAATCGCTTGTGTTATTATGCGCGCATGATTAGCGCCGATGAAGTCAAAAAACTTGCGGAGTTGTCGCGGCTTGCGCTGTCGGAAGAGGAAGTAGTACGGCTTCAGGGAGAAATCACAGCAATTCTTGACTATGTCGGCACCATCCAGAAAGTTGAGCTGACAGAGGTGCCTGCGGGGTCGCCCTATCTTGAGATTGAAAATGTGATGCGGGAGGACGGCAACCCGCACGAGCCGGGAGCGTTTAGTGAAGATCTTTTGGCGCAGGCATCGCGTCGCGACGGAAATTATCTGAAAGTGAAAAAAATACTCCCGTAGTCTTATTCTAGTGTTTTGCAAAATTACAAAATGAATACGGATTTGACAGAATTGTCCGCAAAAGAGCTTGCTGTAGGCTATCGCGCGAAGGAATTCTCGGCAACGGATGTTGTCGGTGCATATCTTTCACAGATTGAAAAAGAAAATCCGAAACTGAACGCGTACCTTGAGGTATTTGATGATGCGCTTCTAGGTGCGAAAGCGGCCGACAAAAAACTTGCAGAGCACGGAGATTCGGCACACCCATTACTGGGTGTGCCGATTGCGGTCAAGGACAACATTCTTATAAAAGGCAAACGGGCTTCTGCGGCATCAAAAATGCTTGAAAATCACGTGGCGACCTATGATGCGACCGCAATAAAAAAACTCAAGGAAGCCGGCGCTGTTTTTTTAGGCCGTACCAATATGGATGAATTCGCATTTGGTTCTTCCACGGAACACTCTGCATTCGGTGTTACCAAAAATCCTCATGATACGGAGCGTGTTCCGGGCGGTTCTTCCGGCGGCTCGGCCGCCGCGGTTGCCGCGCATTTGGCACCCATTGCGCTCGGTTCCGACACGTGCGGCTCTATCAGGCAGCCCGCGAGTTTGTGCGGCCTTGTCGGTTTGAAGCCGACTTACGGGGCGGTTTCCCGTTCCGGCTTAATAGCTATGGGCTCATCCTTGGACCAGATAGGACCTTTGGCGCGCACCGTCGGAGACGCGGAGGAGCTTTTTAATGCGATTCGGGGGCAGGATCCACTGGATGCAACTACGCTTCCCAATGAAGCACGAAGCACGAAGCACGAAGCACGAAAGAAGATCGGCGTGCCTCGCGCATTCGTCAAAGATGCGTCGGAGCGCGCCCGCACGAATTTTGAAAAAGCGCTTGAGGCACTTTCGAAAAAAGGATATGAAATTGTTGATATTGAATTTCCGTCGGCGCCGTACGGGCTCGCGGCGTATTACATCGTTATGCCCGCTGAAGTGTCCACGAATTTAGCGAGATTTGATGGTATGCGCTATGGGCTTCACCGCGAAGGCGCAACACTCTTGGATGAATACAAAAAATCCCGCGCCGAAGGATTCGGCGCGGAAACGAAACGGCGGATTATTCTTGGTACCTATGTACTCTCCTCTGGTTACTACGACTCGTATTATCGAAAAGCAACCGCCTTGCGGAGCGTAATCGCGGAAGATCTTGCGCGTGCCTTTTCATCCGTTTCATACATAGCAACGCCCACGACTCCAGACGCGGCTTTCAAGATAGGGGAGAAAAGCGATCCGGTTTCCATGTATCTGGAAGATATTTTTGCGGCGCCCGCTAACTTAACGGGGATTCCTGCAATCTCTGTGCCGTTTGGCACCGTCGTTCGCGACGGTAAAGAATTGCCGATTGGCGTGCAGTTCATGAGTCCAAAGTGCACCGAGCAATCTCTCTTTGCAATTGCTCGTGATTTGTTGAATGAATCCTAAATCTTCTCTTTTTTATACTTCATACTCTATACTCAATAGTCATTACTCTTCATGATTCAGTACAACTATCTTCACTTCATAAATCTCGAGTATTGGTATTGTGTTGTCTATTCATTTTTTGGTGGTGCATGTACTGCAGTACGCGCTGTGGTGGAAGCAGGACTCACTATTGCTGAAGAAGGGGATGGCGGTAGCAGTAGTATAGTTGCGGCCACTTCTACGGTGAGTCTGTGGGGTAGCCTCTGGAGTGGATTTGGCGCCGTAGGCGCTCTGGTGTTTGGTGTTTTTTCTATTCTTTGGGCTTTCTATAGCGCGGTTGCCTATACGATTTCGGGGCTCTTACTGCTTCTTATTGCGGGGTCGCTCATGGGGCTTCTCTACATACGATATAAGGAATTATCTCTCTACGGCACCTTGCCTTTCGAAACGCGAACTATCAATCCACTTAAAAATCGTTGGGAAGCGCTCTTGGAGGATGCAACTTCAAACGATCCCAAGCGCTGGCGCCGTGGCGTGGCGGAGGCGGACAATATGCTTGGAGAGCTTCTGGCGAAACTCGGATACCAAGGACAGACGACCGCCGAGCGCCTGCGGAGCGTTCCTGATGCGGCGTTTGTCACGCTTCCAGCCGCGTGGGAGGCGCATCGCGTCAAGAATTTCGTCATTGCGCGTCTTTCAAATTACATTCTTACTCAACGCGAATCGTTCCGCGTTATGAAGCTCTACGAGCAGGTGTTTGAGGAATTTGATTTTATCTGACGCAAAGCGTCGCGCAGATGTACGCACCTGCCTGCCGACCTGCCCGCAGAAGCATCTGCGCAGGCGGGAGCCTCGGCGCAGGCAGGGACGGAACGCAGATAAGCGCAGAATGAATGAAGAATAGCCGTAGCAGTTATTCCTGTTTTTTCTGTAATGCCCTAGCGCTCCGCACCAAGTATCTTCATTGTGAAGTTTCTGCGCGCGACGCACTGCGCGAGGCAATAGCCTAGGCGCATTCCGGACGCGCGGATACTGGATTCGGCAGGAGGAAATCGTAATCGCCTCTCTGATTCGCCTACTACCGTTCGTCAGTATAGCGGAAAAATCGAGCAGAATTCAAAGTGCAAAGGTTTTAAGAGCTAGATACAGGTTTCAAAGAGTCAAGAGCTAACTTGCGGAAGACGAAGCGACGGGCGGGTCTCCAGTGGCTGTCCGGCCCCGTCCAATCGCTGTCGAGCCACGATACCCCGCCGACCCGAGAGACGCCAAAAACGCCCGGGTGGCCGTCGGGACCGGGCAGATATTCCATCCCAATATAGAGATACTCGCCTTCGGGCTGTTCGTTATACTGGAGCCGCAACTCCGGGCCGACATCGGGCGAACAGAGTGCAAGGCCAAATTCTTGCGCGCGAATATAAATTTCACGTGTTGTCGCACCGTTTGGAAATCCGAGGCTGGCTACGGTGAGTGTCACAAGATTGGCGGATTCTTTGGTTTTGAGGCGGCGCTGCTCAAATTCCTTTCGTTGCATCATGGAAAGAGCGTTTTTGGGAGTTTTGATATTTTCTTCCTTGCGCTTAGCGAGTTCGCTTTGAAGTTCTATGGTGCTCTTGCCCCCGACGGCAATGGTCTTTTGGCCGACGCGTCCTTCGGGGAAAGAGGTATAGATATGTTCAAAGTGGCCCGACGTGTTGAATATGCCTTTAAAAAGCAGCCCGACGTATGCTTTCGTTTTTGCAGTGATTGCTTCTTGGCTCCAGGCTATTTCTTCTGGGGCGCAGCCAAAAACAACAGGCGCGTCTTTTTCTGGATCGCGGCGCTTCAGCATTTCTGCAATCCGCGGATCACGGTCATAACCCGAACTTTGGATCGACTTGTGTATTTCATACAAAAATACCAGATCGTCTTTAGTGAGCGGCTCATTTTGCAAATGTCTGAAGTGGGTCTTTGCCAAATGCTTCATGTCCTCCATGGTGCTTTGCCATTTCCCGCCGCCCGGCATTGAGGTGAGTTTTTTTGCAACCACCGGCGTGATGTAGCTGTCCAGATGTTGCTTGGCTTCTGTGCTTGACATAATGCCGCGTACTTCAGTAATGCCCTGCGCGCCGGAGTCAACAATGCATGCCCGAGGAATGCTGTTTTTTCCATCCGCATCTTCAGAAAAGTAAATCCATACGTCGGAACGGGAAAGATAATCGCGGGCATAGCCTTCTCCGGCAATGCACCATGTGGTGTTGAAACCATCAATAGGAGTCGTCAGCTCGCTGGCTGGAGTGCCCTTAGGAAAACGTCGCCACTCACCTTTAGTAATAATCAGCCGTTCAGTTGGTAGCCGCAGTGAACTGACATGTGCAAGCGTAAAGGCATACAATTTTCCAAAATCTTCAGTTTGTAAGAGTGTACGGAATTGGGCCTGACGAGTTTCGTCACCTGCCTGGAATTGCGATGGTTCGCCGGTGCTTCTTCTTTGTATCTCATCAAAGACTAAAGCGAGCGCCTGCTGGTTAAGTTCTGGAAAGGACGCGGCTGTATTTTCTGTTCTTTTGTTAAAAACTTTTCGCTCTTCATCAAAACTGCCAAGCTTGAGCATTTCCGCAAAGGCCCAGTACCGAAACGCGGCCGGAACACCTCTTGTTTGTGCACCAGTAAGATACGTGTACCACCTATCCATGCGAGCTTTTTGGTCCGTTACAACCGTAATTCTTAAGCGCTCTCGTTCTTCTTCGGGAATTGGATAACTGGCGAAGTCGTCTCCTGTCCGCTGCCTGAATTGGGAGAGCACCCGATGTCTCACTTCTTCGTTCCTCAAATCGCCCCGTTCATAACCGAGTTGTTCGGCAAAGTTGCCGAGAAGAATCCCTTTGATGTAATCGTCGGAAATATTCTTGGGTTTAATAATGTATTGAGGATACAGAGATTTTTTCAAAAACACTCTGCTCTGTCCTCCAGTGCGAGAGCTTTTTGTTGCAGTTATCCGTTCGAGGCGTTCTAAATAATTTGAAATCTTTTCTCCTGGTTTTTGGGCAATGCCTGCCTCTCCCGCTGATTGTTCGACAGCCTCGCGGAATTCTTTCCTACCCCAGTATTTAGATTCCAAGAATTCACCTCCCACAGGATTTTTCATACAAGCACAGTATATAATATACTTTTTTCACGAAAGTTTCTTCAATACACTATCTCAACGCTATAGCGTTGAGATAGTGTATATGCTCTCTTGTGTATTTGTAGCACTGGAGAATCTTGATTCGATAAGGTTTTCAGAGTAGTATTCTCTTACACTAGCACCTAGCGCCTAGTACCTAGAAGCTAGTTAAATATAGCGGGGTGGAGGAGTGGTACCTCGGAAGGCTCATTATTGGGCTCGCGGAGTAGCAATATTTCGTGGATACCTGCCAAATTCGGTGAACTCTGTCAAATGACAACGCCGAGCCAAGTCCCGACGTACGTCGGGAAAGGTGTAGAGACTAGACGGTAGGCACCCCATGAGGGTGAAGGCATAGTCCAGATCACGAACTCTGACGTACCGTCGGAGGCGGCGAAAGTCGAAGTGAAATTGCATAACCTTCAGACCCCGGTTCAAATCCGGGCCCCGCAACAAGAGTAATTTCTCAAAGGCGTTACGTTTTTTCTCTTTTCTAGGTACTATATCCATTCATGCAAGCAGTAATACTTGCCGCAGGAGAAGGGAAGCGCCTTCGCCCTTTGACCGATGACAGGCCAAAGCCGCTGATTTATCTCAACGGCTTGCCGCTTCTGGAGCATGTGCTTCGGCAGATACCAAACGCGGTCACGGATATCATCATGGTCATCGGCTACCATGAGAAAAAAATTCGTGCGCATTTTGGCAGCTCATGGAACGGCAAGCCCATTACCTATGTGGAGCAGGAGCAGCGTATGGGCACATGGCACGCAGTCTCTCTGTGCAAGCCCTACATACGGGAAAAATTTATCATGATATACGGCGATGATATCGGCGACAAAGAAGCATATACAAAGGGTTCCGAGTACGACTATTGCTTGTTTGTCATGGAGAGCGAACATCCAGAACGGTACGGAGTGGTTGAATTGAATTCTGATGGGACACTGAAGACTATTATTGAGAAGCCGGAACATCCGCTGACGAATCTAGTGAACTCCGGCGCCATGATACTTTCACCGGAGGCGCTCTCGGTGGAGCCGTTTCTCCATGAGCGCCTTGGCGAATATTTTCTCACGGATCTCCTGTCCCTCATGGCAAAAGAGCATCCGGTTCACATTGTCCGCCAAAGTCAGTGGATTACCGTTACGTACCCAGAAGATGTGAAGAGGGCAGAGATGCTTCTAAACACAAAAGGAAAGTGATAAAGTAGATTAATGCCGGCGTAAGGGAGCCTTGCCCCGGCGGCGTTCGGGAAAAATGAAAATAGATTTTCATTTTCTCCCTCACTTGCCGGCGTAGCTCAGGTAGTTAGAGCACAACATTCATAAAGTTGAGGTCCCAGGTGCAAATCCTGGCGCCGGCACAGGAAATTTGGTACGGGGCACGTACGCTCGGCAGTCGGTTCCAATTCCCCAAGTGAGCCAAGGGTGTGCGTAAACATTGTAGGCATCATACGTATGAAAGCTCAATTGCTGCAACAATCATAATCGCAGCCGCTGTAAAACGAATCGCATAAATGCGGACGGTATGTTTTTCTAGTAGCTGTGGTGCAAAAGTGGAAAATGCAAAAGCGATAACCATCGAAAAAGGAATCGCGATGATAGCGGAAGAAATAGTCACGTTTATACCGAACGCTTTGTTTGCCGCTAAGTCGCCGAGTGCGCTCAGTAATCCAACCAAAATGACACTCGAATATTTTTTGAGTGGTGTAACTAATAAATCCTTGTAGAAAAGTGGGATCGTAGCAAACAAGAGGATTTGAGTAATAATTGGCATCCAGAGAGACGTTTCCCAAAACCCGTTTTGCGCGATGGAGGTTTTAATTGCAAAGCCAAAGACAGCCGAAACAAAGACTGCAAGCAGTCCGATCATACTTTCCTTTCTGAAAAAAGCTTTGAGCTTCAGGTGCTCGTCAATATTCAAAAATATACCGCTTATAAAAATCACTAGGATAAGAAAATATTGATTGTCTGTAAGAACCTCGCTTAAAAATGCGGCTCCCAGCAACGCCGTAAACACTGAACGGAAGTTATACAGCGGTCCGATAATTGACACGTCCAGTTTGTATAAAGCAAACGTGTATAACGTACCCACGAAAAACGAAAGAATACCAGCGACGAGCATACTTTCCCAGTCTTTAGGCATCCCGACGTGATATATCAGTGCGATGGGGAGAGTGCCGATAAGGATAAAGAGTTGCCAGAAAAAATTAAACAGCCACGGGTTCGCAATGGCATGTTTCGTTGTTAACTTGCCGATAACAGTATTAACGGCATACAGTAAGGAAGCGATCTAAGCAAAAAGCATATCCTTATTCTATGACAAAAACAGGTCCTTATGTTGTCCACCCAACGATACTGCAAGAGAAAACGAAAACAGGTATCTTTATTTGCTACCATGGAAACATGTCTCGTTTCTTTTTTCTTCTGTGCGTAGCTCTGGTTGCCTTCTCTCTTGCGCCGCATGCCAATGCGGTTTCCGAAACCATTTATTGGAATGATTCCGATCTCATTAATTTCCCGGCAAATCCTTCGGATGGTGGCACTTCTGATGATGGAGGGGGAAATACAGAGGATTCGGGCGGCGTAGTGGACACAGGGACGAGCGGGCTGGTGGATACATCCAATACCGGAGGCCAGACACCTTCTCAACCCGCTGTCCCCTCGACTCCGGCCTCTGAAGCTGTCGTATCCGCGCTTGGTTCCGAGGCGGTGGTGACAGTGGTTTCAAACGATGCTGGCGGCAGCTCAATCCAGAATGCAAATACCGGAGGACAGGATTTATTGACTGCGCTTTCTTCAGGAGGAGCGATAGTGGCTGGTTCGGGGAATGCGTCGGCAAACGGCGGCATCTCCGAAGACACATCTGCCGGCATCAGGATTGTTGGCGCGAATGTGCGCGGGTCGCTCCGCTCAAACGGGATATTCTTGCGGATGCTTGCCGATCTCGGCGGATTCGGGGCACACGCGCAAACCCGCGCAGATGTGGGACTCATTGCCGCCTCTACCGCGCTCACCAACTCAAATATAGAAGAGGTGTTTTTCAAACTCCACGAATTTATTGTCACCTACCGCTCCCGCGGATATTTATTAGGATTCGTGCCGGTATCCTATACCGTGCGGGTTACGGTCAATCCTGAATTGACCGCCGCGGATCGCGTGAAGATTAAATTGCCGTGGTACCGTTTTTTCCTCAGGAAATTGTTCTCGCCGGGCACGCTCGCGCGCGATATTAACGCGATTGTTGCCGTACACATTCAAAATTCTGATCCAGATCAGAATCTCTCTGCGCAACAAGCGCAATTGTTTGTGGCAGTCGCCAATCTTCTGAAGTCAAAAATTGACGTTGTGGAGGAGAGCGTGGGGAAGGTCTTATAGCCAAAGAATGTGCCCCGCCTGTTTTTTTGTTTCTAAAATTGGGCACTCGAGGGGGATCAATCTATAAGGCAAAAGGGAACTACGCGCGGCTCCAGTTTTCGACTAACGATTCTTTAAAATTATATGATTTTATGTATAATTCGCGTACCGGGCCCAAGAACGGACTTTTCCTCCAGAGGAAGAAGAGTGTGTTTGAAAAGTACCGGAAGTCAAAGAAGGTGCGGCCATAGCTCAATTGGTTAGAGCACTCCCCTGTAGACGTGCAGCTTTCCCGCGAAATCGGGATTGAAACTCTCTGGGATATCGGTGAAGGCTACGTCTGCTATCTGGCGGATATGCGAATACCGAGGGAACCTCTTATGAATTAATGAGGGGGCGCCGTAGAGACTAGATACCAGAGCACCTACCGGTGAAAACCTACGGTGAAGATATAGTCCATGCCGCTATGAAAATAGCGGAAGACATGCACGGGAGAGGTTACCGGTTCGAGCCCGGCTGGCCGCGCAAATTGAACCATCAGACGGTTCAGGAATTGCTATAGTTTAAGTATGGTTATTATCACAGAAAAACCAGATATTGAATTTGGCCCATTGAGAATATGGGTTCATGGCCGTCAATTCCCTGAATCAGAGGATTATTGGGACGGAAACTGGCTACTGGCTACCGCTCACTACAATTCCATAGAAGCGACTGGTGCCATTATCACAACTGATGAAATCAGAAGCCTGATGCAGGATTGCCAGAAGGTATTGCAGGCGGGTGCGGGCACAATTGATCTCGCCTGTACTGAACCCTACATTCAACTGCATCTCGAATCAGATACAC
The DNA here is from genome assembly GCA_036517815.1 of Minisyncoccota bacterium. Taxonomy (GTDB): domain Bacteria; phylum Patescibacteriota; class Minisyncoccia; order Phycocordibacterales; family Phycocordibacteraceae; genus Phycocordibacter. Next base: position 10,253 of record DATDST010000055.1, read on the forward strand.
TCGGGCATTTGAATGGAAAAATCGAGATTACACCCGATCCCGCAAAAGAAGTCCATGAATACAGAGTTGAGTTTGATCAGTCGTATTTGCCGAATGTTATACGGCAATGTGAAAGTGTTTTGAAACAATATCCGATTAAAGGGAACAAGTAGGAATACTGATGGGACTCTCGCTTTGGCACTAGGAGGCGAAAACTTTTGCCGCCGAAACAAGAAGGTATATCCCCACTGTATCTGCAATGAAGGTGAGCCAGATAAAGGTTTCTTTGCGGATTTTTGCGGCAGACATGAGAGCAATCGCCAGTTCGTCTGGAAAAGGGGAGGCGAGAATCAAGGCACCGAGTGCGTTTCGGAACCACGCTTTGCAGAAAAGGGATGTTGCGCCAATCTCACAGACGAGTTTTGATTTGCTTAAGCGCGTAATTTCCTTGTGTAGTGAATTTCCGATAAATCTGAAAAGGGTGAAATCGGCAAGCGTTGCGCCGATGCCGCCCACGACCGCTATCATGCCTGCCGGATAGTGGGGTGCGAGCGCGATTAAAAGCAAGGCGCCCGTGGACGCCGTGAAACTGTAGGTGTATAAGGAGCCCGCAATGAAGATACCAATGATTCCTAAGGGCACAATAAGGTTATGAAAGAAATTTTCACCGAGAAAGAAAAATACCAATACCGCCGCGATATATGAGAGCGCTATGGTGGTGAGGCGAGGATAAAAAATGAATGGTTTCATTTTTTATCCGGTGCCGCGAAGCGGCAATGGCCGTTGTCCCATATATGGGACAGGCCATAGGAGGGACAGTGTTTAATCACAAGTTGATTCTAACATTGAGCCGCATATGCTGGCGTGATACTATCGGTTTTGTTGCCGGAGTAAGCCAAAGTGGGGTCGGCAATTTCAATGCGAGGATAAGTCTGCCGAGGTAAGCGAAACGCTTGCCCCGGCGGCATTCGGGAAAAATGAAAACTTGTTTTCATTTTCTCCCTCACTTGCCGGGGTAGTTCAGTGGTAGAACGCTTTCTTGGTAAGAAAGAGGTCGAGAGTTCGATTCTCTCCTCCGGCTCCAGTTTCAAAACAAGGTCAGTTTTGCCGGAATTTTTTCGGGCTGAATGCAATTCCCGCCAATGGGTTTCAGGATTTCCGCGTGCTTCTGCCTGTGCGTATCCGCACGCAGACAGGTCGCGCGCGTGGAGGGTTGCAAAGCGAATGCGTGGAGCTTTGCAAGACCTTGAGAGCTGTTTTGTGAGCGAAGCGAACAAAAGAGCCACAAGGTGTACTGCTTCTGTAAGAAGAGGTTCAATCTGAGAACTTTTTGGATCGGCGATAAACTGAAATCCGGGGTCTGATATGTTATATTACCCCCATGACCAATACTGTTATTATAAAGCGACTTGCCGCACTTGAACGGGAGGTGCAAACTATCAAATCGCAAATACAGCGTGGTGTAGTTTCGTCTGTAAAAAACACCAAACAGCTTCCTCGCGGTCTCCAAGTTGCACTCCGCGAAATCGAGGAAGGCAAGGAAATAGGCCCCTTCAACACCGTCAAAGAGTTCATGGCTGGCCTCAAGTAGCGATGCGGCACTCTCGCGCTCCACAGTTCGAACGGGCTTTTAAGAAATTGCCGCGGGAGATAAAGGTAGCATTCGAAAAACAACTCGGTTTTCTCCTCTCCGATATCAGGCATCCATCGCTTCGCGCGAAGAAATACGACGAGACACGAGGCATCTGGCAGGCACGCGTGACTGATAATGTCCGCTTCTACTTCCAGATTGTCGCTGACAGATACCGCATTCTCGACATCGAGAAACATAAGGATTAGCTTGCCGCAACACTCGCCCTGCCTCCTTCTATCCTTTCTTTCTTGTCCGTCCGACCTGCCCGCCGAAGCCTTGGCGCAGGCGGGAGTCGGACGGAGGAAGGTTTCGCGGGGGTGAGAAGCGAACGTGTGGAGCTTCGCAAGACCTTGAGAGCTGTTTTGTGAGCGAAGCGAAATAAAAAAGCCACAAGGTGCTGAAATGCGAGTGTTCGGAGCATTTCAGGGTCGGAGCGCGACGGCGCGAGACTGGGTCGCGGAATTGTTCAGCAGAACAATATTTGTGACCTGCTCCTGTAAGGAGAGTCAAAAAATGGTATGGACGGCGGTGCGAGGGTTTTAGCGATTTTCCAAAAACGAAGATTCGTGCGATTATCTTCCTTATACGGCTATGAAAAGGGACTTGGCAAAATTGCAAAAAATCGACCTGCGTGATGTCTGGGCTATTGAGCCTGATTTTACAAGTTGGCTTGCCCAAAAAGAAAATCTCGATCTCCTCGGCGAGGAAATCGGTGTTGATATAAAAATAATTAAAACTGAAGCAAGTGTCGGGCAATTCAAGGTTGATATCTTGGCGGAAGAAGAAAGCTCTGGTCGGAAAATCATTATTGAAAACCAGCTTGAAGATACAAATCATGACCATCTCGGAAAAATTATTACTTATGCTTCTGGCTACGACGCGGAAATAATCATTTGGGTTGTCCGTGATGTGCGCGAGGAGCATCAACGAGCGGTTGAGTGGCTTAACGAACATACGGACGAAAAAACAGGATACTTTCTTATCAAGGTCGAACTTTGGCAGATTGAGGGTTCAAAACCAGCCCCAAAATTTGATATTTTGGTTAGTCCAAACGAATGGGCAAAGGCAATCAAAGCGGGTTCTGCAGGTGGTGATTTGAGTAACACAAGACTCCAGCAATTAGATTTTTGGACAAAGTTTAAGAGTTTCGTTAGAGCAAAAGACACACAAATTCGCCTGCAAACGCCACGCCCGCAACATTGGTATGACGTCAGCATGGGAAGCTCTGAAGCCCATGTCGCGCTCACCATCAACTCCAGAGAAAACTTGATCGGCTGCGAAATATACATCAGTAGAAATAAAGACATGTTTCAGTTTTTGCAAGAGCGCAAAGACGAAATAGAAAAAGAAATTGGCGAGCAGGCTGAATGGGTAGACGCGGCGGTTGCTTCGCGTATTAAAATCAAGAAAGGGGTTTCTAATCTCTTCAGTCAAAGTGAGGCAGAAAATTATTTTGCATGGCTATACGAAAAAACTGTCCTGTTTCAAAGAGTTTTCGGCCGGCATTTTCGCGAGTTCAATAAATGATTTCATGTACAGATATCAACATCCTAAACCAATAGTTTTGAAGCTGACGGACGAAATCGGTTTTCAATTGAGACAAAAAGCAGCAGAATATATTACGGCAAATCAAAACCGCACTGGCGCAGAACGGGGAAGTTCAGAAGAACAAGGATTTGGTGCACTTGCAGAAATGGTTATACGGAACAAGTTAGGTATGCCAGAAATTAACCCGGAAGATCACCCACTCGGATACGACCTTTTACTTCCCTCTGGTATAAAAGTTGATGTTAAATGCCGCGGTGGGGCGTTGCCATTTAAAGAAGAGTACGAAAGTAGTGATGGTATTGCGAGAGAAGCAAAACACAACTTTTTTGCGCGCCAAATTCACGACGAAAAGTTAGATACTGATATTTATGTGATGACTCACTTGGAAACACCCAGCAAAAGAGAACTTCCCGGTACTACGCGACAGAGAAAGTGGGTACTCTATATTTGTGGCTGGATATCAAAAGAGCGAGTATCCAACGAGGGTGTTTATTTACCGCGCGGTTCTCTAACCGAACAAGGAAGAACGTGGTTCACATATCGCGGACAGGAAATAGAACTATATAACCGCAATCTTAATGGATTAGGAAAAATTGAGGATCTATTGAGCATTGAGTCCGCAGATGTAGAAAAAGATAAAAAGCATAGTGGTGATCTGAACCTTACCTCGGTTGATGCTGTAAGAATTGCCTATGACCTTATTGGTCGAGGGGTGCTTTCTGAAAAACATCTCGCTTTTGTTCAAAAAGAAGTGGGGGTAGACAAAATAGTAAAGCCGATTTTACACGCAAATCAGTATTTCCATCTTTTGAATTGGCTAAAAGAAAAAGGAGCATTGACTGACGGTGAAATAGAAAAAGCACGTAAAGTTCTTCAGGAAGAACTCTACACCGGAATTTAAAATAACTTGCTACTGGTGGCGTTATATTGCGCTTCGGCTTCTTTGATACGCTTTTTAGAAATCTCGACGTAATCAACCTCGTGTTTTTTGAACAGATAAACATCTTCGTTTTTCTCGATTCCAATAAACTTTCTTCCTTCCAAAACTGCCGAAACAAGAAAGCTTCCACTGCCACAAGTATTATCTAAGACGATTTCTCCTTCTTTCGTGAAGGTCCGAACGAGATATCGTCCAAGTTCTACGGGCTTTTGTGTTGGGTGATGAACTTTCCCTTCACTTTCGGCAGTTTTGAAATACACAACATCAGTGGGATATCTCTCCCCGTTACTTTTTACCTCAACAGTTTTGAAATCTCCATAACTTCCAGTAAGTTGATCTTTTCTGAAACCTTTGTTGTAAGGCTCTCCGTAGGTCATTTGCGGATTGTACGCGGGTTGATTTTTATAGAAGATACAAACATCCTCATGCTTGCGAAGCGGTTGTTTTTTCGCATTAAGAAAATTGGTTGGTTTCGACTTTACCCAAGTTATTTTGTACTTAAATAATCGAGGCTTAGAAAGCATTAGGTTAGCAGTAAAAAGTCCCTGCCCCGTTAGAGCAATGACACCATTATCTTTAATGATGCGTTCGTAATGAGCCCAAAGCTTATCAAGCGGAATGACACTATCCCAATGATTTTGCGTTGTGCCGTACGGCAGATCACATAAAATCATATCTATTGAACCTGTCGGAATATCCGCCATTACTTCTAAGCAGTCGCCCTCGAGAACACGGTTTTCAAACTGAGCGATTGTCTTATTGCTTTTGCTCGCTTTAGCTTCAGGTTCCTCAACGTCAAGATTTTTTCGTAGATACCACAGACAATAGGTATTTACCGGCAACCCCTCCTGTTGTGCACGCTGTTCTAGTTCAAGGTAAGAATCTGTCCCGAGTAAATTACGTAACTCATTACTTCCAAGGTCAGCTAAATTTTTATACAAGTCTTTATTTCTTTCGCCAAAAGCTAAAACGACACCTTTGGTTTTAGACCCAGATTCCTTGTGATCGGGGAAATAAACTGCCTTAAAAATCTGATTACTTGGCATGTATTATAGTATGATACCCTGTCTTTGCTGAGATATACTCCTTATCCACAACATGTATAAATTAAGCCCTTCGGACTTCAAATACCTTTGGGAAGGTTGCAAGCATTGCTATTGGCAAAAAATCCGTAACGGCGTTATCCAGCCATCAATCCAAATTCCGGGCATATTCAGTCGTATGTCCGGCCTTTTGCAAAAAAGTTTACAAGGGCAGAACGTGAGAGAGTTTGTTCCTGAACTGCCAGATGGCGTTTTTGTGCGCGAAGAGGCATATCTCAAATCAAAACCACTGCCGAGCGGCAAATCCTATCTGAAAGGGCGGTGTGATTTGCTTGTGAGATTTTCTGACGGAACGCATGGCGTAATTGATGCAAAGATGACTGATACGAGAGATGAGAGCTTGAACATGTTTGAGCGTCAACTACATGCTTACAAATACGCATTTGAAAATCCGGATGAGGGTGAGCCGATAGAAATATCGAGAGTCGGACTTCTTTTGATCTCCCCAAGAGCGGTTAAACCAAACAAGGGATATTTCTACTATCAAGCGCAACCAGTTTACAAGGAAATTCCGCTCAATATGGAAAAGTTTTTTGGATTCATCAACGAAATCGAGAAAGTGCTGGACGCAGAAGTGCCAAAACCGAGTAGAACTTGTGCTTGGTGTAAATATAAGCACGATTTGGTGAACGACGAGGAAACGAATTATTGATCGGGAGCCCCGGCCTTCTTGACTCTGCTTGAAGGCCGGGCGCATGCGCGGGTGGGAGGAGTGCCGCGTCCTCGCGGCACTCTGGGGCAAGCATTTGCATTTAGCCTCGGGCTATTTCCGCTATGAGCGTCCAGGGCTAAAGGACGAACGCAACCGCGGAGCGGTATTTGAACGAATTAGAGAAAGAAGGGAAGCTCACTCAGCACGGCGCAATCGGTCAAGACGTTTTCTATACGCTCAAGTAGTTGCTCGTTATATACTGTATTTGATGAGTCAGTCTTCTTTTACACGACTTGCAATAATGATTTTTGCCGTGTTAGGAGTCATCCATCTGTATCGCGGATTCGCAGGACTACCTTTAACACTCGGCAATTGGCAAGCGCCTCTGTACGTATCTTTTATCGAAAGTGCAGTTTTCCTATTGCTTGCCTATCTCGGATACCGAGCGAATACCTCAACGCGTTGAGGTATTCCCGGGATTTAAGAATCCTGCCGTTTCGCTTGCTAGAATCAAGCTATGTCTGACGAGGTTCTCGTAGAAGAGTCTCCCATTGGGGGTCGTGGCGTATTTGCCAGAAAAGATTTTGAGGTCGGGGAAACTATCCTGACCATTGACGATACCCATGCCATAAATGATGCCTCTCTGGTACCGCCCGAAGAAAAGGATCATCTAGATTATCTCGCCAACGGAAAAATCGTTCTCATGCAATCCCCCGAGGTGTATATCAATCACTCATGCGATCCCAACAGCTATGTAAAAACGATTGAAGAAAAGCGGCACATTCTCGCAATGAAAGATATAAAGAGTGGAGAGGAGATCGTCTATGACTATGCGATCAACGGAGATTATTCGTGGGGTGCCGAATGTCGTTGTGGGTCAAAGAGATGTCGCAAGATCGTCAATCCGAACTTCTGGGAACTACCCGTAGAACGACAGCGTGAATATCTACCATATCTCGACGATTGGTTTGTCGAAAAATACAAGAACAAAGTCGAAGCACTTAAAATGCTTTCTAACTAAAATTAACCATGCCTGACGAAACGACTCCTGAACCTCCCATTCCTGAATCCACACCTGCCGAAGCCCCCGCACCTATGCTGGAGTCAGTTTCGCCTCAAGCTACAGTCTCTGAATCTCAAACGGCTCAAATACCAGCAAATGAGCCGATTGCTCCCACGAGTGAGCCGTTGCCCGAACCCGCGCCACAGCTAAGCGCGCCAGTTTCAGTTGTCGCTCCCGTTTTGCATCTCGTCCGCGATCTCGCGGCGAAGGCGCGGGCCGTTATCCAAAGCCGCAAGCGCGCAAAGCTAGAGAAAATCTTGGCCGCGATAGCGGCCAAAGGTTCAATCACGAACGACGAGGTGGAAAAGCTTTTGCATGTTTCGGATGCGACCGCAACCCGTTATCTCGCGCAGTTGGAAAAAGAAGGAAAAATCTCACAGATCGGCAAAACCGGAAAGTCAGTGAAATACACTAAAGCAGGCTGAATATGAATATCTTTCTACGAACGTTTTTCTGGCTAGTACTCGCATTTGCGATCTATCACTTGGCTCGCGACATAATGCAAATGGCCGGTATTGAAAACGCTCTCACGAATATATTTCATTGGCGGCACGTGTGGTGTGGAGCGTATTGCAATTACGTAAGTTTGCCTTTTGAACTTGCGGCAATCGCGGGAGCGGCGATTGTTTTGCGCAGAAATCGCGCCGGGCTCATCGGCGTTCTGACGTTGTGCGTACCTCCCGTCATGTTTTTCGCAACTGTCTTTCTGCCTTAGGGAGCCCGCCCCCGCGAGATGGCGTCTTCGCCTCTCGCGGGGG
>DATDST010000056.1:0-19035 GCA_036517815.1 Minisyncoccota bacterium
GCGCACGCTCCGCGTGCGTGGTGGCTTGAAACTGCATTGTACGCTCCGATCGCGCTGGAAGCGCCTCGGACGCGCTCCCTTCGGTCGCGCGGCAAACCCAAAAATTTTCCTTTCAATTTTTTGTCGGCTCCCCCCTCACCCCCCGCCGAAAGGCGAAAATGAAGGAAAGGAAATTTTTGGTTTGCTCCGCCGCTTCAAAACTCCGAAAAGAGCACTTTTAGTTTATCACTTATGGTTGCTCTTTTCTCCATTCCTCGCGGCGGCCCGAGGCGCAATACAATGCGGTTTGCGCTACGGCGCAATCAAATTTGTATTGTGCTTGGCCCACCCACCCAGTCCGCGCATAACAACCCCCGCCGTTTTAACGGCTGGGGTTGGCTCCCTGTACATTATTTTTGTCTCTGGCGCTTCGGCATATTTCGCGAAGTTCACCTGCGACTTCAATTACTTACTGCACAATTTGGACCGTGGTCGTTTTCTCGTCTAGAATTCTGTAGCCGTCCTTGAATGTTTCAAGTCTTACGGTTAATTCGTGTTCACCGGGTGGCAACGGTGGGAGTACATTCCCCTTACTAAGGTCGACTGTCCACTCGTATGACATTGACCCTACTAGCAAATCCGCATTGATTGATTTGCTATCAAATTTGTTACGTGGTTTCAGTATGATGTTGATCTTATCTCCGGGCACAGCGCCACGACTCCAATTTACACGAAGGATATCTCCCATTCTATACACAGTACCAGTCGTTGGTAACGCAAGCTTCGGAGCAACATAGTTACTCGCTACATTAAACGTACCGCTTTCAATCGTTTGGGAGAAGCGACCACTCCTCCAGTCTGAACAAGCGCGCCCCAGAAACTGTATCGCGACTTTATATGCACCTGATGAGATATAATCTGGTACAGTCCACTCCACTGTTCCATCTGCAAGACTGATAGATTCCGCAATACTCCACACACCCTTTTGGGAGTTGTCAGCTGGCATGAGATAGATAGATGCAGTTTCTCCATCGCGATATACACTTGGCGCCTGCCAAGTCATACGCAGTAATTGTCCTGTTTGTATATTAAGCGAAGGCATCTGTACCACTATCGAAGCATCAGCGTTAGTGCAATATCGCTTTTTAGAACCACTTCCCTCAACACAAGACGTGTACAGCTTTCCCTCACTAGCGATACGTTGCAGGGTCGCTTTATACGCAGGGCGCGATGTGGAAGGTCCGGTATATGTTGTGGATCTGACATTGTTTACCTGAACAACAGCATCATCTATGCCAATACTGCAACTATCGCCGGGGGATGAAACTCCCGCCACGCCAAACATGCTATTTGCATCATTATCAAAATAGTAAACTGCTGATTCTGTGCTGAACACATCAGGAAATCCTGTCATATCCTGCGCAAATCTATAATGACCAGTGATAGTTTTATCTTCCTTTGGTGTATTGGCATTATCTTCATCTAACACCTTATTTTCTAATTTTACAGTGACACTTTGCGGTGGCGGTTGCCGTTGCACGACAAAATACGCTCCGCCACCAAGCACCAATACACTAAGCAGAATCGCGATCAAAACCGGAAGCGCTATAAAACCTTTTTGTTTTTGTGAGGATGCCGAGTTTTTCATGTCTTTATTTTAACAGTTTATCATCCGAAACGCCAAGAGCTTGCGCCAAGCGTTCTAACTGTTGAATCGTGATATTTTTCTTGCCGTTCTCAATCGCGCTCATATACCCTCTGTCCATATTAAGCGCTCGGCAAATGTCGCCTTGCGACATTCCCTTTCGGGTTCGTATTTTCTTGATATTTTCGCCGAGTTTCTTGCTTATCAACATATCCACAGCATACGAGATATTGCACTTTCAGACAATCTTGTACTATAATTCAAGTGGAAGCGGCGGAGCAAACCAAAAATTTCCTTTCCTTCATTTTCGCCTTTCGGCGGGGGGTGAAGGGGGAGCCGGAAAAAATGGTAAGGAAATTTTTGGGTTTGCACGCGCGAGTCCGCGAGCGCGTCCGAGGCGCGTTCCAGCGCAATCGGGGCGTACGCTTCGGGTTCAAGCCACCACGCACGCGGAGCGTGCGAAGTCAGCCGCTCCGTGGCTGGAAATGGGTTCGCGCAAAGGTTAGTATGTCAGCACACTGCTTAGAATTTTTGTTGTGTTAAAATTGCCGCATGTCACGGTTCCAAGATGACGCCATTTTTTGGGTAGAGCTCGAAAAAATCCGCCCCAATCCCTACCAACCACGCACCGAGTTTGATGAAACACGGCTCAAGGATCTAGCGAACTCTATCCGTCAGTACGGCGTTCTCCAACCTTTGATTGTTACGCGCCATGAAGAAGCGCGCGAGGATGGCGGGCTTTCCACCTATTACGAACTTATCGCTGGCGAACGCCGCTTGCGCGCCTCAAAAATAGCCGGCCTTTCTCAAGTGCCGGTTATCATCCGCTCTGCCGAAGAGCAGGACCGGGTGAAACTTGAACTTGCTATTATTGAAAACCTCCAGAGGGAAGACCTAAACGCGATAGACAGGGCTCGCGCGTTTGACCGACTTGCGAAGGAATTTGATCTCAATAATTCCCAGATTGCGGAGAAGATAGGCAAAAGCCGCGAATACGTTTCAAACTCCATTCGGCTTCTGGCACTGCCTCCGGATATCCAGAACGCGGTCGTGGGCGGAGCAATCTATGAGGGCCATGCGCGCGCGCTTCTCATGCTCTCGGACAGGCCGGAGGAACAACAAACAGTCTTCCGCGATATTATGGTGCGGAAGCTCTCCGTGAGGGAAGTGGAAGAGATTACAAGGAAAATCGCAGTTGAGAAAGCAAGGAAGCGGGATATCAAGCCGGAAATAGCCGCACTCGAGCGGGCGCTTGCGGAATCTTTGGGCACGAAAGTAGAAATCCGCGAACAAGAAGGAGCGGGGAAAGTCATTATTGATTTCTTCTCAACGGAAGATCTTGAATCGATACTTTCCCAGCTTTCGCAGTCGCGTGCGGAAAAACCGGCACATGCTTCGGTATCAAAGTCCGAACTGGATCTTCCCGAGCGGAATGAAAGCGCTCCCGCCCCAGACGATGCGTTCCCTTTGGACCGCTTCAGTATCTAACACGTATCACATATCACGTACCACATAGCATGGAACATCGTGCTCCATGTTCCACGTTAAGAAAGCCACAATACTACAGTTAACTGTAGTATTGTGGCTAGGCTATGTGTTCTCTTCTGCTTTTTTTAAGAGTCCTCTGATATGCCGCTTTGCGCGCGCTGTTTTTGCATATTCTTCCCACTTTTTGCTCGGTTTAGCTGTTTTTTTTGTAAGAATCTCTACGACGTTGCCGTTGTGGAGCAGACTGTTGATCTGGACCATCTTGCCGTTTACCTTGGCTCCCGCCATATTCTCCACAAGGTCGGTATGCACTTCGTATGCGAAATCAACCGGCGTAGCTCCGACCGGCAGGTCTATCACATCGCCCTTTGGCGTGTAGATAAACATCCGCTCCGCAAAGAAATCTTCTTTCAAGGCTTCATGCAGGGCATTGCGCTCCAGATGTTCCGCATCGATTGCGGTCAAATCCCGTAGCCACCTCGGCGTTTCGTGTTTTTTAGCAGGTTTAGGCGTTTTCATGATGACGGGGAGGAAGCTGGTGATCCACTGAAGGTAGGATTGTGTCGCGGCCGCGTCCTTTGCTTTGTAGCCGAAATGAGACGCCACTCCGTACTGCGCTTCGCGGTGCATTTCTTCTGTTCGTATCTGCACCTCAAGCGCCACGCCGGAGCCCGTAATGACCGAACTGTGGAGCGATTGATAGCCGTTCGGTTTTGCGGTGGCGATGTAATCTTTCACACGGCCGATGACAGGCCGCCACTTTTTATGGACGATACCGAGCGCGCGGTAGCAGTCTTCAATTGTGGGCACAATGATGCGCACTGCAAACAAGTCATACACGCGGTCAATGTTGCCCTCCTTTTCTTCAAGCTTTTTTGCAAAACTATAGATGTTTTTGACCCGCGTTTCGGTGCGGAACTTTCGTATGCCGCCCTCCGCAAGCGACCGCTTCAGGTCTTTCACCGCCTCTTCAAGCGACTTTTCCTTCCGCTCACGGGCTTCCGTCATGATAGTGGCCGCCGTTTTGTAGCCTTCTGGGTCCAAGACCGCAAATGCCAAGTCTTCTAGGTCTGCTTTGATGGAGCCGATGCCCAAGCGCTCGGCGACCGGTACATGCACTTCCATCGTGTCTTTCGCGATGCGCACTTGTTTCTCATGCGGTGTCACGAATTCTATCGTCTGCATATTGTGCAGGCGGTCGGCGAGCTTGATGATGATGACGCGGATGTCGTTTGCGGTTGCAACCAAGAGTCGGCGCAAGCTCTCCACATGCCGCTCAAGGCCGCGGTATTTGAGTTTTGAGAGTTTGGTAACGCTCTCAACCAAGAACCTGACCGTATCGCCGAATTTTTTTCCTATCTCCTCGGCGGTAACCGACGTGTCTTCCAGAGTGTCATGGAGGATACCCGCAACGATGGTGTCGGTGTCCATGCCCAATTTCGCCAGCGTTACGGCGATGGAGCGGGGGTGGATGATGTATGGTTCGCCGGACTTTCTTTTTTCTTCTCCGTGGGCTTTTTCCGCAAAATCATACGCCTCTTGTATCCGTAGGCGATTCTTTGCCGTAGGAGCGAGCATTGCGGATACGATTTCGTCGGTGGGGTGGGTCATTCAAACTAGTGTATAGCGTTTAGCCGACAGGGTCTAGGTTCAAGCGGCCAATTACTTGTGAAATTAACATTTTCTGTTATAATGAAGAAATGAGAAAAGAGGGGGCATCAACGTTAAGTGTGGTGCGCGGTTGGGATAGCTCGCGCAATGATTTTCTAGAACGGCATCGGGGTAATCAACTGCTTAAACTCGTAACACATTGCTCTAACGTCTGTAACCTGGCGTGTCCCGGTTGTTTTGTGCACAAACCTGATGACCCAGAAGGCGGCTTTACCGCGAAAAGCAAAAAACGATATCCGGATGAGATGCAAATCGCGGAACAGATCGAACTTTTACGGGAAGCGAAGGCCTTAGGGGTGAAAGCTATGGATATTGTCGGAGCAGGAGAACCGACGCTCGATCCAAATTTTGACACTCTGATACACGAGGCCGGAAACCTCGGCATACATTCCGTGGTGTTCACCCATGGGGCTACTCGGATGTTTCAGGATGCTAAGCGCCTTGAACGATATAAGGATCTTCCCATAAGTTTTTTTATCAAAGTCTGGAGTTTAAATGACGAGCTTCAGAACCGTTATGTACAAGGCGGATTCAAAAATTATGCCCAGATGCGGAATATCGCCTTAGTCAATCTCAGGGACCTTGGTTTTATGGAGGGAAACGAAGTTACCATCGACGAAACTAACAGGCGGTTGACGCGGGTCGCAGCGGATATTCTCGTAATGAAAAGCAATGCGGCTGAGATACCTGATATTTTCCGTTTTTGCAGAGGAAATAACATTATGCCGGAAATAAAAAATTATATTCCGGAAGGACCGACCCGCTTCGATTATGAGCAGGGTTATTTCAACGATTTGAGCGTGGAAAAGAGAGCAGAACTGAAATCCGAGGAAATTGACCAAAAAGACTTTGCGGAATTAAGGAGACGTTTACAGAAAATAGATGCCGAAGAATATGGCAATCCGTCATTGCCTTACTTCTATCCCCAGGCGGTATTTTGCACTCAAAGCATGGCCGCGCTGTATGTGACCATACGCGGCGACATCCTCGGCTGCGTGGGTACTGATCATGTCTACGGGAAATACCAGTCCGGACAAGATATGCTTGTGCAAGCCTTAAAAAGCCGGAAAGAAAACGTAAGCTTAGGATGCGCTCCGCGAGTGCGAGAAGCAAACAATAGAAACATTGTCATACCTCCGGCAGAGCTTGAGATTCTTTCTTTGGACGCCTCGGCTCAAAAAATCTAGGGCTTACGAGTTCTTCGGAAGATCCGCGGCTTCGGCGGGGAATGTTACTGATATGGGACGTCGTACGTTCCACATTCTTCGGATCAAATCACGGTTTGACATATCAAACTGCCAGTTCCATATATGGAACTATGCAGATCAAGAATTCTTCAGAAGGTCCGCGGCTTCGCCGGCGGAGATAGTTTCCACTTGATTTTCAAGAACCGGAATGCGGCGGAATCCTTTTTTCAAAAAATAGCCGCTCTTTGATTGGTACAGAAGAATCGGTTTTTTGGTGCGCGGGTGAGGGCCGATCGTTTTCACGACCGTCGGCGCCCCTGGCCGCACCTTCTTCGGCTCTTTCAGTATCTCAAGTGCGCGCTCGTACGATACATCGTATGGAGTGTCGGCGCCCTTGAGCGAGCGAAAATCTCCTTGGTGCACGATATAGGGCCCGAATTTTCCGTTATTTGCCGTTATCGGTTCGCTGGTTTCCGGATGGTTTCCCAAGATACGCGGTACGGAAAGCAGTTTTATCGCTTGTTCCATCGTAATTTCTGCAGGATTGATTTCTTTAGGTATGCTCGCTCGCTTTGCATCAATTTTCTTTCCCGACGCTCTGCGCTGTGGCGCGGAGGTCGGGACCCCGACCCCTTCGGGCGTCGGGGCTTTTTTCCGAGATTTTTTCTGCGTACTTTCTGCGTCCTGTCTGCGACTATCTGCGCTCGAGATAGTTTCCATCTCGAGATAGGGCCCGAACTTTCCCTTCTTTACGTATATGGGCATGCCGGTTTCCGGATGCGTACCTATAGGCACGACATCTTTGATACTTTCGCCGGATTCGGTGCGCGAACCTTTGCAGTCAGGGAACCGCGAACAGCTCATAAACACACCTCCGCGGCCTAGCTTCATGACCATTCCTGCATCGCAGTCAGGGCACAAAAATCCTTTTGGCGCATCGCCGAGCGTCGTTACTTTTGGCACATTTTCTTTCGCGGCCACGTCTTTTGAAAACGGCTTGTAGAAGTCCCGCAAGGTCTCCTCGTAGCCGCGCTCGCCCGAGGCTATCTGGTCCAATTCGTTCTCCATCTCTGCCGTGAATGAGTCGCTTATGTATTTTGCAAAATGGTCTTCAAGAAACGTGTCTACCACTTCGCCGACCGCAGTCGGCTTCAAAGCTCGCCCGTCCTTTATCACATACTCGCGGTCTGCAATCGTCTTTATGGTTGAGGCGTATGTCGAAGGCCGACCGATGCCCCGCTTCTCAAGCTCTTTCACAAGGCCTGCTTCCGTGTAGCGTGGGGGCGGCTCGGTAAATTTTTCCTCGCTCTCTATCCGCAGAAGCGAGAGCGGCTCATCTTTTGCAACCTTAGGCAATAACACTTCTTCTCCTTTCGCTTGCGGGTCTGCTATGAGCCATCCGTCAAAAGCGATGGTGGAACCCGTTGCCGCAAAATCTGGTACAAGTATTGAAGTCTGACTTCGATACTCGGGGCGGGCGGTGATTTTGGTGCGCGTCATGACGGCGTCAGCCATTTGGGAAGCGAGCGTTCGTGCGCGGATAAGCCGGTAGAGTTTGTGTTCGTCCTCGGTCGCGCCGGCGTTTTCATGGGAGATGTCGGTTGGCCGCACGGCTTCGTGCGCCTCCTGCGCGTTTTTGCTTTTGGTCTTATAGGTGCGCACTTCAAGGTATTTCTCGCCGTATTCTTTTTTCACGAACCCCGCGATACTCGCAATCGCGCTACCTGCCAGATTCATGCTGTCAGTTCGCATGTAGGTAATATGTCCCGCCTCATACAGTTTTTGCGCGGCGCGCATAGTGCGCGATGGCGAGAAACCAAGCCTTGATGATGCTGTCTGCTGGAGGGTGGAGGTGGTGAAGGGCGGCCGGGGCGTGCGCTTCACGAGGGATGTTGTCACGTCGCCAACCGTCCATTTCGATTTTTTGCCGTTCTCGACGATTGCATCCGTTTCTTTCTTTTCTTTGGGCTCTATGACGGCCGTCGCTGTGAATTCTTCTTTTTTCTTCGTTTTGAAATCGGCGGTGATGACGAAAAATCTCTCTGGCTTGAATGCGCGTATCTCACGCTCGCGTTCCACAATGATGCGCAGGGCCGGCGACTGCACGCGGCCTGCAGAGAGACCGTAGCGCACCTTTTTCCATATCAAGCCAGAAAGGTCGTAGCCTACCAGTCGGTCCAGAACCCGCCGCGCCTCTTGGGCGCGGCGAAGATTTTGGTCTATCTCGCGCGGATTTTTAAACGCTTCTTCTATGGCTTCTTTGGTGATCTCGTTATAGCTGATTCTCCTGATGTTTTGTTTTGTGCTTCGTGCTTCGTGCTTCGTATTTTCGAGCTTCTTTTTAAGAAGCTCGGCAAGGTGCCATGCGATAGCTTCGCCTTCGCGGTCGGGGTCGGTGGCGAGGAGTATTTCATCAGCCTTTAGAGCCGCGCTTTCTATGCGCGCAATCACTTCTGCTTTTCCGGCGGATATCACATAGCGGGGAATGAAGCCGCCTTCTATATCTACCGCATCTTTGTTTGACTTCGGCAAATCGCGCACGTGCCCCACCGAGGCCATGACCGAATAGCCCTTCCCGAGGTATTTCTCGATGGTTTTAGCTTTCGCCGGGGATTCTACAATAACAAGCTTCACTCCTGACACTACTATGGTATGTTGTCGTTGCTGTCAAATGCCAGAGCGAATTTTATGAAAAACAATTTTGAATCAAAGCTGCATCTGCAACATCGTATACAAACCCTCACTGCAGAAATTGCAGAATTAAAAAAACAAGAAAGAGCTGGAAAAATTTGGGCTCAGTACCATCCGATTGAGGCTCTTATTTTTGCGCCGTTTGCTCAGGTCGCCTATTGGGCCGTCGTATTTGATAGAAAGGTAGCAGAGAGTAGACTGAAACGTGCTCGTATACGAGCGGGTGAAACAAACTAAAAATTTTTCCTGACTTCTCCCATACTTTCTGCAATCAATCCACGGAGTTCCATGGACGCAAGAAGTACGTTTGCGGCAGATATCGGCATCTCAAGCGCGCGAATCAATTCGTCGCGCGGTGTCGGTTCGGAGAGAATATCTATCACTTTTTGTTCTTCATCCGTAAGTGCCATATCGCGAGCGGTTTCGGTTTTTTCTATTTCCAACGCTTCCAAGATGTCCTCGGGGCCGCGCGCAGGCGCGGCCCCGATTTTCGCAAACACATGTCCGCCTGCTCCTCCTTCGGCAAAAATGGAATGGGGCACTATCAATAGTTCTCGGTTGTATTCGGTTGCCAAGCGCGCGGTTATCAAGGTGCCTGATTGTAAGCCCGCCTCAATAATCAAAACCGCGTGAGATATGCCCGCCATGATGCGGTTTCTCTGCGGGAAGCTCTCTGGCCGCGGTTTCCAATCAGGTTCGAATTCACTCAAAAGCGCTCCGCCATTTTCAAGAATTCTGTGTGCAAGCCGTACGTGCGTGCGGGGATACAAAACCTCTTCTGAAAGTCCCGAGCCGGGAATCGCGATGGTCACTATGCCTGCATCTAATGCCGCCTCATGCGCGACGCCGTCAATCCCGAGCGCGAGCCCCGAGACTATGGCGATGGGGTACCCCGCAAGACCGCTAATCAGGTGTTCGCACGCGTCCTTGCCATAGCGGCTCATCCGGCGACTTCCGACTACGGCGAGGAGCTTTGTTTCGGGCGGAGGGAGCGTACCCCGGAGATACAGGGTCTCTGGCGGGTCGGGGATCTCGCGCAAAAGCGCGGGAAACTGGCTTGGCCCAAGCTTCGCAATTTCCGTCATGTGCTAGTATTATTGCACTGAAATATGCTTGATATCGCTTTTATAAAAGAAAACCGTGCGGTCGTTGAAGCCGCCATACAGAACAAAAAACGCGGGCCGATTGACTTAGTGGCGCTTATCAAACTCGCCGATGAACGGAAGGAGCTTCGCGGGAAAATTGATGAGATAAACCGGAAGCGGAACGAAGCGGCCTCCGCGCGCGATATTGAGAAGGGCAGGCGTCTCAAAGAAGAACTTGCGCAAGTCGAGGCGGCATACGAGACAGTTGAAAAACAACTCGTTCCCCTTTTACTTTCCATTCCGAATATTCCCTCGCCTGACACTCCTGTGGCCGATGACGAGAAAGGAAACAAGGTTTTACGGCAGGTGGGCGAGAAGCGCCGCTTCGGGAATTATTCTCCGAAGCCCCATTGGGAAGTGGGCGAGGCTTTAGGTCTCATTGACTCCGAGACCGCGAGCGAAGTGTCCGGCGCGCGCTTCGCCTATATAAAAGGAGGGCTTGCGATGATGCAGTTTGCGCTCTTACAGTTTGCGCTCAAAGTCTTGACGGACGAGGAGGTACTCAAAGAAATCGCCGCGCGTGCGGGCCTCAAGGTTTCAACAAAACCCTTTGTACCGGTCATACCTCCGTACATGATGAAATCCGCCGTCATGAACCGGATGGCGCGCTTGAATCCCATTGACGAGCGCTACTATTTTGAGAAGGACGATATGGTCTTCATCGGGAGCGCCGAGCACACGCTCGGGCCCATGCACATGGACGAAATCATAGCGGAAGAGAAACTCCCCATACGCTACGTCGGCTATTCGCCTGCGTTCCGCCGCGAAGCGGGTTCGTACGGCAAGGATACGCGGGGAATTTTGCGCCTTCACCATTTTGACAAGGTGGAAATGGAGACATTCACGCGCCCCGAAGATGGGTACCTCGAGCAGGATTTTCTCGTGGCCATTCAAGAACATCTCATACAGCTTCTGGATTTGCCATATCAAGCGCTGGTGGTTTCAACTGGAGACATGGGTTTCCCCGATCAGCGTCAAATAGACCTTGAAATATGGATGCCAGGTCAGGGTGTGTATCGCGAAACCCACAGCGCGGATTATATGGGCGGCTTTCAGGCACGGCGCTTGAACACCCGCTTGAAGCGCGCCGACGGTTCTATAGAGCCCGTCCACATGAATGATGCGACCGCGCTTGCTATGGGTCGGACTCTGGTCGGTATTCTTGAAAACTATCAGGAGTCGGACGGGTCTCTCAAAGTACCGAAAGTACTTCAACAGTTTGTAGGAAAGGATATAATCAAAAAAGGAGTATAGGGAGAAGAGTATAAAGAAAGTATGGGTACTCCGCAACAGCCGAAACTGCGTTTGAGGGACAAAAGACGCCGTTTGCTATGGGTCAAGGTTGCCGCCGGTACGGGAGTCGTGGCGGTATCTTTCGCGCTCATGTGGTATGCGGTTCGCCTTCCGGAAGTGACCATTGCAGAGGTTGGCGTGGAGGGAGCGGTGTTAACAAAAGCGGATGTGCTCAAACAGATTTCCGAATCGGCGCTTCAGGGTTCCTACGGTTTTCTCATTCCGAAAAGCAGCGCGTTTTTTGTGCCGAAACAAAATATCGCCGCCGCGATTGTCGCCGCATTTCCGCAAGTTGAAAGCGTTTCAGTAACACGTGACGGCTGGCAGAAGTTGGTAGTCTCGGTTACCGAGCGCACGCCAAGGGCGCTCTGGTGCGCGCGCGATGAGGATGCAGTGTCATGCTATCTCATGAATGAAAGAGGATTTATCTTTGATAAGACATCCGGAGAAGAACAGTACGTAGAATATTTTGGAGTGATTGGGGGAGAACCGATAGGGAGCACGTTCCTTGCCGGCGGTTTTTATCAGCTTGATACGTTTGTTACCGCAGTCGCGAAAGCGGCGAACCGCACTGCGTCTTCTGTTCTGGTGGATGAGAACGATGATGTTGAAGTGACATTTGCCGAAGGAGGAACGCTTAAATTTGTGCGCATAGCCGATCAAAAGGAAACGATAAACAACATCGTTTCCGTCTTCGCGTCGCGTAAATTTAACACGGACGAGAAGTTGGAATACGCCGATTTCCGCTTCGGGAACAAGGTCTACGTGAAGTTTAGGGAGAGTGATTTTTGACGGCAGACAAAATTTGTTGTATTTTTTGAGGGTGGCTTTATTTTTCCAAGAGTCTGCTGAATATAGACGCGCTCGTGTGAGGAGCCGGGTTACGATAACAAGGAAAAATCGTGATTATTCTACAAATAGAGCAAATAAACATTGGACGCACGGAGAGCTTCGCTCAGAGCGCGACCGTGCGATGTCAGAAGCCCGAAGGAGAAAACTTGAACTAGCAGGTTATGATTTGATGAAACAAATTCATGATTCCAACTATCGTTTGCCTGTAGATTCAGCCAGATATTATCGAGACGATGCGGTTCGTCGGGCTCGAGACATTAATCTTGTTTTAGTGGCACTGTTAATTTTGGAAGGAACGCAGGTAGTCAGATATAAAAAACTAAGCTTCTGGGGTCTCGCAGCTTAAAAATGAATTTTTGGAAAACGCTTCCGAAGCCATTTTTTGTGCTTGCGCCCATGGCGGATGTGACGGACGCGGCGTTTCGCCGCGTCATTGCAAAGTATTCCAAACCCGCAGGCCCGGCCGTCATGTACACGGAATTCGTGTCAGCAGACGGACTGGCGCTGGCGCCCGAGGAGGGGAGAAAAAAGCTATTGGCCGACTTGATGTATTCGGAATCCGAACGTCCCATCGTGGCGCAGTTCTTTACGGGGAGGCCCGAGATGATGGAAAAAGCAGCCATTTTGGCGCGCGAGCTTGGGTTTGATGGCGTGGACATCAACATGGGGTGTCCCGACAGAAGCATTGAGAAGCAGAAAGCAGGCGCCGCCGCGATGAAAGATCTGAAGCTTGCGAAAGAAATAATTGCGGGGGCTATGCAGGGTGCCAATGGTCTGCCGGTCTCCGTCAAAACGCGCCTTGGCTACAACAAAGACGAACTGGAAACGTTGCTTCCCGCGCTTTTGGAAACTGACCTGGCGGCGATTACTATCCACGCGCGTACACGAAAAGAAATGTCCTCGGTGCCGGCTCGGTGGGAGCGCATGAAGCGGGCAGTGGAACTTCGCAACGAATGTCAAGGCGACGCCTTGACAAGAACGCGCATCATCGGGAATGGCGACGTGAACGGTATTGCGGATGCGCAGGCGAAGATTGATGAAACCGGCGCGGACGGCGTGATGCTCGGCCGCGCCATTTTTGGCAATCCATGGCTTTTCTCAAATGTAGGGTTTACGAAACCCTACATGCCGAGTGTGAAAGAAAAATTGCGCGCCATGGTGGAGCACACGAAGTTGTTTGAAGAACTTTTTGTTCACCCCGCCCTTGGCGGGGCACGCAAGTCGTTCGCTATCATGAAAAAACACTACAAGGCCTATGTGAAGGATTTCGATGGTGCGGCGGAATTGAGGGCGCGCCTCATGGAAGCAGAAGATGCGGATGCTGTCGCTCGCCTTACCAATGAGTTTTGTGCTACTCTATAGCCAATATGGATAACTCCATAGCGGGAGTTCCACTCGATGCCGGCGCGGTCACATTTGATTTTGACAAGGGTTTTGATTTCGTGTCCGGCGTACACTCGCCCGTCTACATGGATATCCGGAAGATTTTTTATGAACCTATCACCAGAGAAAAGATTATTATCGCTCTCAAGGATCTCATTGAACGCGAAAATATTGTGTGCGACATCATCGCCGGCGTAGAGACCGGCGGTATTGCACCGGCCGCTTTGTTGGCATCAATGCTTCAGAAGAAATTTGTCTATATCAGAAAGAAGCCCAAAGAGCATGGACTGAAACGAATGATAGAAGGCGGCGAGGTGGCCGGTAAAGAAGTGCTTCTTGTGGAAGACACGGTCTCAACCGGCGCAAGCAGTTTGAGTTCCATTGAGGCGCTCAAAGATGCGAATGCTCTTATCAAGGACTGTGTCGCCATAACGTCGTATGATTTTCCGGAAGCTTTCGCTTCATATTAGAAAGCAAATATCATCTTGCGTACACTCGTGTCGGCCGCTGATATCGCCTTGGTAGCTTCCAAGCGCGGCATACTATCTGAAAAACAGGAAAACCGCTTCATTGCGTGGACGAAAAATCCCTATGGCACTTGGTAAACCATGGTTTGATCCCGAGAAATCATACGACGATAATTTTGCGGCCGGTCCCGCGGGTGAATTCGGCGATGGAAACGCTATTGACGTCCCTGTTTCAGAGAAGTTTACATTTTTTGGGAAGCCATTGAATTTCCCGATTGGCATTCCCGCAGGGCCTTTGCTTAATGGCGTGTTTATAAAAGCGGCGCTTGATAAAGGATTTGATCTTCCGGTTCACAAAACCGTTCGTACGCGTCCGTATCCGTCGCATCCGTGGCCGAATGTCTTGTCGGTCAAGGTCGAAGGGGATTTGACGTTTGAGAAGGCGAAAGAGCCTCTTCTTGCCACGCACGAGTACACCGAACCTCTCTCTATCACCAACTCGTTTGGCAATCCTTCGCGTGACCCTTCGTTCTGGCAGAAGGACCTTGCGGAGGCAGTCACGCATGCTCGTCCGGGGCAACATGTGCTCGGGAGCTGGGAGGGGACCAAGTGGGAAGGATCAACGCACGAAGACTACATACACGACTGGGTCTTAGGAGCAAAACTTCTAAAGGAAACCGGCGTTTCCGCGATAGAAGCGAATTTGAGTTGCCCGAACGAAGGCACGGCAAATCTTTTGTGTTTTGATTTTGAAAAAGTTACGCTCATCGCCAACCGCGTAAAAAACGCGGTTGGCGACCTGCCGTTTATCGTCAAAATCGCCTATTTTTCCGAAGATGCGCTTCGTGAATTTGTGAAAGCGGTGGGTGGAACTGTGGACGGCATTGCGGCGATAAACACTATTTCGGCCGAAGTGGTGGACGAGAAGGGGAACCAAGCGCTTCCGGGAGAAAAGAGAAAACGAAGCGGCATCTGCGGCGCGGCCATCAAGTGGGCGGGTGTGGACATGGTGCGGCGTTTAAAATCGCTCCGGCAAGAATTGAATCTGGACTACACGATTATCGGTGTCGGCGGCGTGACCGTGCCGCAAGACTTTTTTGAATACCGAAAAGCAGGCGCGGATATCGTCATGAGCGCAACTGGCGCTATGTGGAACGGCAACCTTGCGAAAGAGATAAAAGAGATGGCCGGAAAAATATAAAGTATTCAGTATGACGTTCCTAGTATAAACTCCTACATACTAAATACTATATACTACACACTAGTGCATGAAACACCTCACCGAAACCCAGCAGTTTGATAGGGAATCTCTTCAACAGCTTTTCGATGTTGCCACTTCGTTCGAGGGCAAGCGTGATGAATCGCTCCGGGGGAAGATTCTCGCATCGCTTTTTTACGAACCATCAACTCGGACGCGGCTTTCATTCGAGTCGGCCATGATGCGTTTGGGGGGCAACGTGCTTTCCATGGAAAATGCTACCGAATCCTCGTCTGCGACGAAAGGAGAAACCATCGAAGACACCATCCGTATCGTGGACAACTACGCCGACATTATCGTCCTTCGTCATCCAGAGGCTGGTGCGGCAGACCGTGCCGCTGCCGTTTCGGAAGTGCCAATTGTGAATGCAGGCGATGGCACCGGCCAGCACCCGACGCAGGCGTTTCTCGATTTGTATACAATTCAGCGGGAAATCGGCCGTACCGATGACTTCGCGATTGCATTCGTTGGAAATTTGCGATACTACCGTTCAGCGCGCTCGCTTGCATATCTGTTGGGGAAATACAGCAATGTCAAGATGATTTTCGTTTCCGCGCCGGAGCTTTCCATTGGTGATGACATTAAATCGTATCTGACAGAGCAGAAAGTGGTGTTTGAGGAAACTGCTGATTTGGAATCCGCCATGAAAGTCGCAGACGTCGTCTACCAGACGCGCGTAGCTAAGGAGTGGATTCCGAATGAAGAAGATTATCGTAAACTCAAAGACCGGTATGTTATCAAGCGCAGAATGGCGGACCTCATGAAACCGGGCGCGATTCTTATTCATCCTTTGCCGCGCGCGGGCGAGATAGAAACTGAAGTGGACAACTCGCCGCACGCGATCTATTTCAAACAGGCTGGCTATGGCGTTCTCGTCCGCATGGCGCTTTTGAAGTTTTTACTTGCATAATTTATTGTAAAGAAAACAAACGCTCTTCAAGGCTAAACCTTGAAATTCAAGGTTTAGCCTTGAAGATACCACTGAATCTTGAGGCGTTTCGCAGGGTCTTCGTCGTAACCAAAGGGACGGATTTTCTCGCTTGCCCCGAGCGATTTATCCTGAGCTATGTCGAAGGAAGTCGAGGGGCCGTTTGAAATAGGTACAAGCTCGTCTATTGTCCAGGGGTTTTTTTCGAGCGTGATCGTTTCTTCGCTTGGAGCAAGGCCATAAAATTTTGCACCGTTTAGGGATGCGAATGCTTCAAGGTTTTCCAATTTTCCTTCTTCTTCAAATACTTGTGCATAGAGTTCAATTCCGGCCGGTGCGGTAAAAATACCGCCCGGCGGTTTGGCGCCTTCTTTTGCGCTCACAAGGTGCGGCGCGGAGTCGGTACCGAGAAAGAAGTAGGGGGAGCCGGATGTGGCCGCCTTGCGAAGCGCGTGCTGATCTTCTGCACTTTTAATAATCGGTAAGCAGTGCAAATATGCGGGTTTTTCAGCATGCTCTGCGTCAGTACGGTTTACCATCAGGTGGTGCACGGTGACGGTGGCACCCAGCCGCGGACTCTTTTCGTTGAGGACAAAATCCACAGCGTCTTTTGACGTTGCGTGTTCCAGTACCACTTTCAAAGACGGAAAGTCCTTCAAGAGTTGCGGCAGTGTCGTGTCCAAAAATACTTTCTCCCGGTCCATTGGCGCCACTTCGGCTCCATCCTTTAGAACCGTTTCGCCATGCAGAAGTATCGGCATCCCAATGGACTGTAGTTTCTCCAAGACTCCATACACGTTATTAATATCGGTAACCCCGTGTGTGGAGTTAGTAGTTGCGTTTGCGGGGTAGAGCTTTACCGCAGTTGCTACTCCTTCTTTGAATCCGTTTTCAATATCGTCAGGAGAAGAGTTGTCGGTAAGGTACAAGGTCATTAATGGCTTGAAGGAAGGAAAATCCTTGGCTGCCCCCAGAACTCGTTTTCTGTATGCGCGCGCTTGTTCGGTCGTAACCACCGGTTCTGGAGAAAGGTTTGGCATCGCAATGGCCCGTCCGAAGCGCTTTGCGGTAAAGGGAAGTAGCGTTTCAAGCATCGCGCCATCCCGCAGGTGGACATGCCAGTCGTCCGGCTTTCGGATGGTAAGTTTTTGCACCCCCTCATTCTATCTCACTCCCGACGTAGAGCGAGAGAAGAACAAAATTTTTGTTCTTCCAAGCCGAGGAAGGGAGCAAAGGTTCAATGCCGCAGGGCTTGCCCTGCGGAACCTTTACTCAAGCTTTGCGCTCTATCCCACGAAGCCGTATAGTGAAGACAATGCTTCGCAAAGCTGAACGGGCAATTCTACCCGGAGAAAGCCGCATTCGGTTGCGCAAAGGCAAGCACGCTACGACATACACCGTTTATCTTCGTTATAGAAATGGGCTTGCAACATTTGATTTTGCAGTTCCTCCCGGGGAATACTTATCTGATTTTGACCAAATTAAAACGCTCTCTATTCTTTGGCCGCGTACGAAAACAGGCCGTGAATTTTCCATCCCGGAAGATGGGAGAAGGGAATTGTTTGATCGGGCGCGATTCATGGTCTTTAAAAAGACCCAGTACCCCGAAAAACTTCAGTAACCCTTGGTGGGGAAACGCCGCCGTGCGATACTTGTTCTGCAATGTCAGGAGAAGTGGGTAATTCACTCTATCAAAAGTACCGGCCCAAGGCGTTTAAGGACGTCATCGGGCAGGACCATATTGTTAAGACTTTAGAGGGTGCGCTCAAGGAGAAAAACACCGGTCACGCGTATCTTTTCATTGGTTCGCGCGGTACGGGCAAAACCTCTGTGGCGCGCATTCTTGCGCGCGAGCTTGGTGCAAGCGAGCGCGATACGTATGAGATAGACGCGGCGTCTAACACGGGGGTAGACAACATACGTGCGCTTCGCGAAGAGGCCGCGACGATGCCGTTTGAATCATCGCGCAAGGTGTACATCGTGGACGAAGTGCACATGCTCTCCAAAGGCGCTTTCAATGCCTTTCTTAAACTTCTTGAAGAACCGCCCTCGCACGTAGTGTTTATCTTGGCGACCACAGAATTGGAGAAAGTGCCGGAGACGATAATTTCCCGCTGTCAGACGTTTACCTTCAAAAAGCCCACACAGAAAGTGATTGGAGAAATGGTTTCGCGCGACGCAAAAGCCGAAGGCTTTACCTTGGAGCCCGCATCCGCCGAACTTATTGCACTTCTGGCCGACGGCTCATTTCGCGACGCCTTAAGTACGCTTCAGAAAATCCTTGCTTCATCTTCCGATAAAAAGGTTTCCGTTGCGGAAGTAGTAACCGTAACCGGTGCACCGAAAATAGAGCTCGTGCACCGCGTCATTGAAGGATTTGCGAAAGGGGAGGCAAAAGAAGCGCTATCGGCGGTGGGGGAGGCGGTTTCGGCAAATGCCGACATGGGAGTCTTCTGTATGCTTCTCATTCAGCGCATCCGGATACTTCTCATGCTCCGCTATGCGCCGGAGTTTGGCCGCGAGCTCGGGGCGGACTTGACCGCCGAGGATCAGGCCACTCTGGAGAAGTTTTCAAAAGAAAAAGAATCAAAGATAAACTCCGAAACCCTGCGCAAGCTCATTCTCGCCTCCATCGAAACCTCGCGCTCGCCCTTGCCCCAGTTGCCGCTTGAATTAGCAATTATGGAATTAGCTGGCAAGGTTGAAGCTTGAGGGTGGACAGTAGAAGTTGCGAGAAGTACTTTTCCACAGTTTTTCTTTCTATAGTCGAACCATTGTTATAATCCCTGTATACTGTATGCATGGTTCGACAGAGACGGGCGAGAGGGTGGCGACTGGTTCCGCATGCAGTTTTGGGGAAAGCAAAACTCAAGGAGCGGCAACTGGCGATTGATCTGCGCACGCAAGGGCTCTCTTACAATGAAATTCTAAAAAAAGTACCGGTTGCAAAATCAACGCTTTCTCTCTGGCTTCGCTCGGTCGGACTTTCTAAACAGCAAGAACAGCATCTGACTGAAAAACGCCGCGCCGCGCAATTGCGCGGCGCGG
>DATDST010000057.1:0-8110 GCA_036517815.1 Minisyncoccota bacterium
CCTCGGCTTTTGGAGCCTCCTAGCGCGCTGCAGCTCCCCCCACCCGCGGTCAGTATTTCACTTCCGATTTCTCGTACATAGTTGGTTAGTCCGCTTGCGCGGGCCGGCCTCGGTCCAGCTTTCCCTAGCGAGATACCTGCCCGCCGTATGGCATCCATTTTATGCATGCGCCTGTCTCTGGTCAGGCGCATGGGTCAGCCGCGCTTCGCTCGGCTGCGCGTCGTTTGTATATCGCATTCCACTTCCGATTTTCTGCCTCCTTGCATGCAAATTCAAATGCGTGTGTACTCGACTGCCTTTCCCGTTTTTCCGACTTGCTGGATTTTTCCTTCCTTTTCCAATGCAGAGAGATACCGCGGGCCGAACGGCTCACATAGTTGGCGCGCCAAAGCTTGCTTTTTTGACTGAAAAAAGTGGTCTAATGGAGATTAGAGTTTCTTGATTGCATTCAAAACCTCCTCGACATTGCCCGTGTGCGCTAAGAAAAAGCGCAACTTACCTTTGCCGAGTTTCTCCCACATCTCACCAATCTGGACTTTATACGCCGTATCCTCGTTGCTCACGCGGTCTCCGCCCTTCCACTCAAGCGCGACCACCGCGCCCTTTTTCGTGACGGCGACAAAGTCCGGATAAAACTTTCCTTTCCTCCACCCTTGGATATAGAATGGGTCAACTTTCTCCCTGTTTCGCACCCAGTATTTAATATTCGGCAGCGTATCAAGATCGAGGCGCTGGATGAACCCTAGCTCCTCGCTATTTAGCTTATCGATTTTGTCGTAGTAATTCCTGTTGAACTCCTGCGGCACAGCTTGCTTGAGTGCAATAGTATCGGGAAAAGCATCAAACGGCTTCGCCGTGATTTTCTTCGCTCGCATTGCAGCATCAAATCGTGCTTTTGCATGTGCTTCGAGAACAGTGTCTATATGTCCGGCCATCCGTTCGGCCAAAACGTGTCGATTTACCGACAGCTCTGTGAGCGTGTGCGTCTTCAGTTGGTATTCGATTGCTTTCTCCAAAAATCGTACCTTGTCCGATTTTTCAAGCAGCGTGAACCGCATCTTTTTATCGAGCCATTGCACCAGTTCGTTTTTCGTCAGACTCTTGTCCGAGTAGCTCAACTTTAGAGACTTCTGCGCCCCGCGCGTCCATTCATCATCTCCCTTAATGTCGATTATCGCTCGTCCATCGTTATCGTAGTGCACTTGAAACTCAAACTCCGGCTCTTGCTTCGCAAGCTCAAAACCGCTTCCGACCAAATCCTCAAACGTCAGCTTGTCTCCACTGAGAGTCATCATTGGCACTTTGAGATTTCCCGATACCGCCTTTTTCGCCTCAAGAGCATTCGCGGTATCTTTTTTGCCTGTGCTCACGATGTCCGCCGCGCTGTATCCGTTGCTTTCAAGCCCCGAGATTATCTGGTCGGCTGCCTCATTGAAATTCCGCGCCGATGCGAATACATAGCTTCGATTGAAATCCTCGTCCGCCTTTCGGCGGGCATTCGGCATGCGGATGATTCTGCCGATGATTTGTTCGACCGCAATTTTTGAACCCAAGTTGGCCACCGATACGAGTACATAGGCGAATGAGCAATCCCATCCCTCCGCGAGCGCGTTTACTGTGATGATGTAGCGAATTTTGCAATCATTGCTGAATAGGTCTACACCTTCCAACTCGTTTTTGCCGGAAATCTTGATTGCAATCTCGTCAGTCGGAATCTTCCCCTCAATTAGAAATTCTTTTATTTTTTCCACTGTCACATCTCCGGCTTTTGACTGCGCCTGCAAGAGAGCTATCGGGCGAATATATTCCCCTTTGAGTTTTTTTGCCGCCTTTTCGAGTTCAATGCGCTTCTCGATACCGTTCGTGAGTGCGTTCTGCCACTGTGCCGCACTCTCAAGCACGATGGGGATTTTTACCATCTGTTGTTCTTTCAGTTCAGATGCGTGTATTTCGACGAGTATATTGCTCCCCGCGCGCGGCGTAGCGGTGTATTCGACAATAAAACTCGGATTCAAATCCTTCAGGAAATCTATCGAAAGCTGGGTCGATGTCTTGTGTCCCTCGTCTATGACAACGAGCGGGCTGCTCAAGCGTATGACGTTGGCGAGCGAATTTATAACCGTTCCCTCGCTGTCGCGTTCCAAATAGTCCGGCTCGTCCAAGTGCTCGAAGTGGTCCATCAGTGAGCCATTTTCCTGATAGACCTTGTACTTCTTTTGCAGCGTCTTTTCTTTTCGGAAGGCTTCGAGACTCGCAATGATGACACACAGATTACCGCTCACATCCGATTTCCGTATGCTCAACGCCTCCTCGTTCGAGAACACGCGGACGTGATTGTCATACGCTTCGTCAAGAATCTTGCGGTGCGCATCTTTTCTGTCCTTGAATTTCCTGAGTGTCTGCGTCTTGATGGCTTCCGACGGCGTGAACCACATCACGATGCCATGATCCATTTTGTTCGAGAGCGCCTTGCTCATGATTTTCTCCACCGCATGACATCCCACAAATGTCTTTCCGCCTCCGGTCGGGATTTTAATGCACACAAACGGGACATCGCCGAACGCCTGCGCCTGATACGGCTTTTCGGTTAGCCCCATGAACGCATACTTGAGTCCCGCCTTGCGAAGCTCAGCTAGAAAGTCTCCGAGCGTCTCTAGCGTATTCTTTTGATATTTCTTGAGTTCCATAGCGTCAATATACTTTTACCTCGTATGGTATCTGTTTGAACACGATATTGTGCTTCGCACGTATGTCGTCGTCCAGTAGGCAGCGGTCGGCGTATATGACCTTTCTCTTCTCGGTATCGCTTACGATTTTGAGAACTGATTTGTCGAGGTCGTTTTGGAGCTTTCCTTTGTAGAGCAGGTAATACTCGGTTTCGCCACGCTCACCGATGAAATTGCCTTTGATTTTCTTTGCGTCGATGTTTGTCTGCGTCTCGGTAAAATATATATAGGTCGCGAATTGCTTAAAATCGCATGAGTCCTCAATCTGCCCGTTTTCATCGAACAGTGGCTTGTCTAGTTCGCAATATTCAAAGCCGCCCTTATAGTCGTATTTCTTAATCGCTCGTTTTACTCGCTCGGTGGTGATGTTTTTTGCAACGGCGTCCTCCATTTCAACGAGAATAAACTTGCGGTTTCCGCCGTCTTCTTTATTTAAATCCAAGACTGCATGACCTGTCGTGCCAGATCCAGCAAAGGAATCAAGAATTATGGAATCCTTGTTTGAAGCAATTCGTAAAATTCTCTGTATCAATCGAGTGGGCTTGGGGGTCATCTTTACACTAGGAAGCAATTCCTGTAATTCTTGAGTTGCTTCATGCGTGTGGCCGACCTCATCATATGGGAGTAGCGTTGTCGGCATAGTTCCTTGCACGACATCGCTCAGGTAATTCTTTTTTGCGGGTTTCGCGGCTTTGCCATTCACACCCCACCAAATTCTGTTTTCGCGCTCATTTCTCTTGTGTTCATCTTGTGAAAACGCCCAAACTCTATTCTCGTTAGGGTAAACTTCTTTGCGGGTATTCGGATTCTTTATCGGATAATATAGATTCGGTCTCTCTTTTCGTGAAAAACGGCACGTATAATCCATGGCCTTCCATACTCCACGAGTATCGTTATCCGGATTCTTGTATCGCGCAATTTGTGCATCACTCTGTAAAAGTAGATTTCGCACAAACTTTTCGGTTTTACGATATGCCAAAATGGATTCGTGAGTGTAGCCTATGTCTTTAGTGTCAGGTGGTGGCCCGTACCTTTTCTGCCAAATGAGTGAACATAAGAAATTCTCAGGCTTAAAGATTTCGTCCATTATCAACTTCAAAGGAAATTGTTCGTTATCGTCAATCGAAACAAAAATGGCTCCATCATCCGCCAGCAAATCTCGCAGCAGATTCAGGCGCGGATACATCATGCACAGCCACTTGTCATGGCGCGTCAAATCCTCGGACTCGCGCCCGACGACTTTGCCAAGCCATTGCTTTATTTTCGGCGAATTGACCTTGTCGTTATAGACCCAGCCCTCGTTGCCCGTGTTATAGGGAGGATCAATATAGATACATTTGATTTTGCCGACATAGTACGGCATGAGCGCCTTGAGGGCTTCGAGATTGTCGCCGTGAACTATCAGATTTTGCGATGTGCCGACTGACGCTGATTTCACTTTTTTGAGTAGTTTAAAAGGCACGGCCTTGTCGTGATTTACTACCGCCTCTTTGCCAATCCAATTCAGTGTCGCCATCTCCTAGCTATAATCGCACGAATCTTCATTTTCGGGAATCACAGCACAAAACCCGCCTACGGGCGGGTTTTGTGCGACAGGCGTGTCCGTTCGGGCGCTATCTCGGCGTAGCAGTTCGTACCTTACTGAATTTCTCTCGTACCTCCTGCCAATCAAGCTCTACCTACTAGGACAACTTTTGTCTTCAGACCCTTTATTTAGCTGCGGCTGTAAGGCGACTGGTTCGTAGGATCAAGACTGATGCCGAGTTCCGAAGCACGCGCATATATTGCGTTCTCCGTCCGGCCCATTTTGAGCCCTATGACTCGCGTCGGAGTGTTCGCCTCCGCGAGCCGCGCAAGGACGAATTCGTCCTTTGCCGTCCAAGCCTTTCCTGTGTTGCGTATATATTTTGGGAGCATACGACAATTGGTTAGGTTGCTAGTAATTTGACCGAAGCAAAAACCCAAAGCCGCATCGGTTGCGTCTTTGGGTTTTTGCTCAAACTCTCGCTTGGGTAAATACCGGGGGCGCAGGTTACTCTTGTCCGTAGGCATTCGTAACCCCCGATGTCAGAAACAGATTCTCACTCCTACTCCAATTTTACCAAGCGAATAAGAAAAGCAAATGTGCATAACCCGCCCCCGCCCCGCCGCCCATTCAATTTTCAAAAACCCCCGCGAAATGGATGAGGATGGAGGAGAGTGCCGCGGGGCGGGGGCGGGCACGAAGTCGAATCGGACCACTTAGTACAAAGCCACCACGCGCGCGGAGCGCGCGACATCACGGGTTGGTGCTAAAATAGGTTCGAGCAGAGTTGTATAGAGTCACAAGTATCGGAACAAGGTCGTTTTCGGAGTGGTTTTCTTTGGCCGCCAATAAAGAAAACCACTGATTCTGCGGCACGCCGCGCGCTTCGCGCGCGTGGAGGGTGAGGTTCGAGCCGAAGATTTTTTGGAGGGAGGATTTTTTGGAGGGGAGGTCTTTGGATTTTGCAATTTCATCAAGCATTGAAGCGTCGTTTATCCACTTGCGCAGGGGTTCGAGCCACACGGCGGCGTTGCGTTCAAGCAGCAGGATTCTCTCCTGCACCGACTTCTTTGACGACATCAGCGCGCGCTTCCTTTCAAGATAGTCGCCGCGCTCAATATCTTGCTCGACAAAGAGGTCGGTGATGCGGGCAATTTTGCCGTCAAGGTCGGCAATCTTTGCCCGCATCGCTTGAACGGACGCCGCCGTGGCGTGAGAGGCGCTTGCCGCATCTCGCTCGGCCATGCTATCTAATTCTTTCGCCCAATGCGGCGGAAGGACGAATTTTGCGAGCAAACCGGAGAGTTGCGAGTCGAGCGCTTCTTCCCGTACATACGGCTGTGAGCAATGAACGGCGGCTTTCTTTTTCGTACAGCGATAGTAAATGTAGCGATGCACGTTGCCGTTTTTCTGCCGTTTCAATTTTTCTTCGGCGGTGATGGAAAAGCCGCACTCGCCGCATCGCAAGAGGCCGCAGTACGCTTGCGGCTCGTTTATCGCTTTGTGGTGCGCGCGGCTGCGAAGCGCGAGGACTTTTTGCACGGCATCAAAAAGCTCCTTGCTCACGATGGGCGTATGTGTGCCCTCATACATTTCGCCGCTATAGGCGAAGTGGCCAAAATAAAACGGATTGGAAAGCAGAAATGTTATTTGGTCTTTTTTGAGTGGCCTGCCGCCGCCTTTGCTCCATCCTCGCGTTGCTCCTGTCTTGATGCCTTGCCGAAAGAGAAAATTCCCAATGTCTTCGAGCCGTGATTCATTCTTTGCATACAACTCGAACGCCTTACGCACGAGCGGCGCCTTGCGGCGATCCACAACGATAGTCTTGGTATACGGGTCGTTGAGGTAGCCGAGTGGCGCAGTGCTTGGATAAACGCCTTGTCGTGCTTTCTGTCGCAGTCCTCGCGCGACGTTTACGCTCAAATCGCGGATGTACTGATTCGCCATGCCGAACTCCACAGACATGAGGAGAACATTGTCGTGCGGAAAATACGCTTTGTCGTGCGTGATTATCTTTTGGATAGTGCCTTGTTGCAAAAGCCACGAGATGCGTCCGCTATCCACCGGATTGCGTGAGAGGCGGTCAATTTTCCAACACACGATGCCCTGTGCTTCGCCACTCTCGATGCGCTTTAGCATTTCCTCAAACACGGGTCGGCCGGGCATCTTTGCGCTCCGCTTCTCCACAAACTCTTGCGCAATCTCTAGTCCGTCGCGCCGCGCGAGCTCACGCAATTCGGCAAGCTGCGCCTCAATGGAGAGCACTTGCTTGTCCTCGACGTCGGTGCTTTTGCGGGCGTAGAGAAAATACTGCATAGGTGTATTATACTCTGACAATGAAACCCGTCCGAGAAATCAAGGGAGTTTATGATGACGATTTGCCAAAATTGCTCGAAAAACTCGGCCTGAAGGAAGATTTTGAGCAAGGTAAAATTCGCTGCGCTTTCACTAACGAAGTCGTCAGTATGGACAATTTTTTAGGAATTTTTTCCGACGGACAGGATATTAAGTTTGTTTGCAATAACGAAACAGCGAGAGCAAAGCTTGCTGAGTTAACGCAAAGGAAAAATGACTGACCAAACTGCAACAGCTCTAGCCTCCGCGTTGGGAGAGGGATTTGGAAAAGGATTGATAGCCGGAATTTCTGGAACTGTAGTAATCACGATATTTTTTGGTTTCTTGTGGATAAGATATCCCAATAACGTGAAGTTGGTTTTTGCGCAGATTTGGAGTTTGCTGACAATTGTTTTCGGTAGTGTTGCAGAGCGGCACTACATCGTCAATCACCTAGAAGCAAAAGTTGGTAAGGGGATAGAAAAACTCAATCAAAAAGTTGATGGACTCGACGCAGAACAAATTCGAATCACTCTGGTAAGAGATGGGACTCGCGACGCCTTTATCCGCGATCGTGTCTTAATTATGCGCTTGCAGAAAAAAGATAACCATGGGGAGAACATGGCCAATGTCGCATTTTTATATAGCCAGCATTTGTACTCGAAAGTTGACCCCTCTCTTAATCAGACGCAACAAGAGGCCGTTCGCCTATACACGGCAAAAAGTATCTTGAAATCTGTTGGACAGGAGGGGCTTCAAGAACTTAGCGAAAACTTCTATCGTCCTGTAATTACCAAAAACACGTATATACAGGCGCTATTGAATCAACTTGAAACGATTGATAGCAAGGGCCTATTTTTCAGCGTGTTTATTCAGGAAATGGTTTTTCTCGGAAACAAAGTCTTGTTTAGACAGCGTGCGAAGGGAGTACATGAGGAGGTCACGAAGTTTACTCAATTTCTTGTAAAATTTGCAAACAGAGCGCGTGGCGATGAGGCCGGCGAATTGGACTTCCGCAGCCAAAACATAAAAGTATCATTTATACTTGCTGCACTCAAAGAAAAGCGCGAGGCAGATGCCACACAGGACTACATAACGCGAGTAAAGAGTTTACTCCCGCGCGACACAGAAAGTTATTACTTCATGGGTTGGGGTGACAACATCGGATTCGTCCGAAAAGTCGCGGAGGCTGTCTGTACG
Source organism: Minisyncoccota bacterium (assembly GCA_036517815.1). GTDB lineage: Bacteria > Patescibacteriota > Minisyncoccia > Phycocordibacterales > Phycocordibacteraceae > Phycocordibacter. Next base: position 7,786 of record DATDST010000057.1, read on the forward strand.
GAGCTTAGTCATTTGGAACTGAAGCGAGAAAAAGGATACGAGCGCGCTTTTGAAGATGGTCGCGTTATTGACGCAATGTGCATCCTAATTAGGAATCGGAAAATCGCAAATCTTGTTGAATCTCAGAAAACACAGCCGCAGGCTGAAGTCGCTAGAATCCCCGGCGGTAAATCACTACCGACAAAAGCGTTTGGCCCACGTAAGGCAAGGCCCTCATCGCAAATTCAGAGTCCTATATCATAATTACTCGGTACTTGAGCCGCGTCCTCCTTGGGCGCGGCTCGTGCTGTTTTGTAGGGAGCTTCGCAGAGCGAAGAATAATCTT
>DATDST010000058.1:0-11110 GCA_036517815.1 Minisyncoccota bacterium
TTTCCGTACCCTGATTGTCGTAGACTGCCTTGTGCCACTGATAGAATTTATTCGGAGTAGTATCCCACACTGCACGCGAGACTTTTCCAAGTCGTTGTGAGTCCTCACTCAAGAATTGGAAATCTTTGAAGACGATTTTTACCTTGCCGGTGTCAACGTAGTCCTTCACGATTTGCGGCATGGTTTCTTCCTCATGGCGCTGACAGAACGGACACTGGTAGTCGTACCAGTACGCAATTGTAACGGGAGCATTGGCCTTGCCGATAAACGGCTCTCCGGCCGTCTTGACCTTGCTGATATCGGCGGCTTGCGGCGTTACCTGCGGCTGATTTGGCACAGCTTGCGTGTTTGGTTGTGCGGTTCCGGCTAGGTATACGGCACCCGCGATGATAACTCCGGCAATAATTATTGCGACTGGCGTGGAGAGAGTGAATGATTGTTGCGATGATTCTTCCATAGGTTCTAATGAAATGATAAAAGGCCGCATCGGATTTCCGGTGTGGCAGGAAAATATCGCCCATTAGAAAATCTTTGGGTTTAAAATACCGTTTGAGAAAGCTTCTTGAAGTGGCCGCGCCGAAAGGATGCGATGCAACTGAAAAACCGGAGCGAGAACGTAGGGCGGCGGACGAATGTGTATATACAATACCGCGACCAGAAGAAGTGATGCGGCAAGAAGTAGCTCAATCACCACTGCCGCAAAAGCAGTTTGCCAGTGCGCGATGTGCGTTAACGGAGCGGTGCACAGCGCGGTCATGCCTGCCATAAAGGGACACCCTTCCATGTGTATGGAATTCGTGAACGTAAATGGAAGCCCAAATACCGCTACTAGTATGAAAACAGCAATAAGCGCAAATACGTATGGCCGAGTGGAGAAAAGCATCCTGTTGGGAATCATCGTTTCATCAGTATACCGAGTAATTCCTTCCAGTAGAAGAATGCAACTACGGGGAACAAAAGCGCGGTCCAGAGGCCCGGATAGTATCCGCCGACAGAAATGGCCCCGAGTATGTGAGAAAACTCATAGAGATACAAGAGTCCGACAACCGCCAGTAAACGGAACTGCCACTTCGGACCGAGCAGTAATAAAAACGAAACGATAAGTAACAGCCACAGCATTACTTGAAATACCACGAAGGTCGCGCCCTGCGAGGAGAAGTTTGCGAGAGGGCTAAAGAGAAAATGAACCTGATTATCAACGTCATACATGCCTGTCATAATTTCTTCTATTCCATGAGCTATGAAAAGTGGGATTGAGAGGGCAAAAATAGTTTTAAGACGTGATGTAATCATACTCTTTATGTTATACAAGCCAGTCCTTTATGCTTTTCTCAACAACATCCTGCACTTCAATAATATCAAGATGCACAGCGTCAACTACAAGGTCAGTATGTTGTTTCGTCAGTTCAATGTACGCCTCGTGCATGGGTATTAGAACGGTTTCATACTATTTTGCTTGAGATTCTATTAACTCCTCGACCTTGCGTTTCGCCTCTTCCAGAAGTTCTTTCGCTTTCTTGCGTGCCGCATGCGACTCACGAACCAATCCAGCAATTTTCTCCTGCGTCGTTCTCGGCAAAATCGGCACGAGAATATCTTTGATGCTGTCTTTTGGTACTGCGGTCAAAATAGTGCCCGTGCAACGTTGCTCAAGTTGATTTTGGAAAATGAAGCTTCTGACAATCACCAACAATACCTCCGACAACAAGTTCTCGCTTCTGAATTGAAAAAATCCGGTCGATGCAATACATCCTTCTTGCTCTTTGTGAACAAGCGCGACTTTGCCAAGCGACCCTTCGACGGTGGAAACGATAACATCGCCCTTTTTCAAAACGCGCTTCGCCCGACTTGGTGCCTCCCTCCCCGATGTTTCTGTATAACCATCGATGATCCCTATGGAGCCGTTAATGTTGGAAAGTTCAACATATCTAAAAGTTTTGTCCGGCTGGGCCAGTGCATTAAACTTTGCCGGTACATTCTCTAGCACATCTGCCAGCGGCCGCGCTTTTTGTGCTTTGAGTTTTGCGATGAGCTTTTCATACTTCGGCTGGAAGTATTCGGCGTCTATCCGATTCACCGATTTTATGTCCGAAAAATTCACGATGCTGTACAAATCCTCGTCCAGTTTAAAATCTTTCAGTCCCAACTCCTCCAAAAGTAATCCTTCGGCTTTGTTGTAAATAGTTACAGACTGACTTATACAGTCGTGCGACTCTTGTACTAATTTTTCGATTTCTTGTTGAAAAGTATGTGCTGGAACTGGCACAAGTATGTTTTCTATTTCTCGGCAATTGAGGTTTACCTGTTCGGTTTGTCTACTTTGTTGCCATAATTGCTGGCGACCATACTTTCCACGCAAGAATGCCTCTAGATAGCCGGATGATATTTCTTCTGATGGACGAATGAGAGCAACGTTCTGATTTATATTCATTTTCGGATAATGGGGGAAAACCATTGCGGACCTGCCAACGATGTCAAAAGTGGCTCCGATAATAGTAACGAGTACATCACCGCCCTTTGGAGTGCTGTTTTGTATGTTTTGTTTTACTGGCAGAAAATCTGCTTCCTCAAAAACTATTTGTCCATCACGCACTGTATCCGTTTTTACAAAGTAAATATCAGTACCATCACCTTTTGGCTCTCTAATCTTTGGAGTGCTTCCAGTTACAACCTGTCTAGAAATAAGACTGACAAGCGGTTTTGCATTTAAATCTGCTCTCGAGACCAGATTTCTAATCCGCAAATATTCTGGTTGATAATATTCCGCATCCAGCCGCCTCGCGCCTTCAAGTTGAGATTTTTGTATGACGGAAAACTGCATATCGTATATTTGACAATCTACAAACCAACATTTTTTCTGGCCTCATTCGCTCTTTGTCTTCTATTTTCATCAGCTCTATTTCTCTCCACATGGAAATAAAAACTGGCCGAGCTATTGACTCGGTCTATATCAGCTTTAATTTTCTTAAGAATCTCCTCAAATTTATCAAGCGAAACCACTTCTATCAAACACTGACCGTTTGGTAAGTCAAAAGTTTCGTCAAGAGCATCTACTTGAATTAGGGCGTAGTCACGCTTTTGGTTATTTCCGGCTTGATCTATTGAGATTAGCTCGCCACTATACACTACAAGAAGAAAAAAAAGCCCTTGCTCACGCTTAGACTTTCTGAACGCCGCAAAAGATTGCAAGTTCTGGTTTAAAGCTATGTGTAAGAAATCCCCACTGTCCTTCAGATTAAAAACTTCACCATATTCATAAAAGTGCGTCTGCCTGCTTCTTTCTATCTCAGAGATATTCGCAAATGGTACATTAACTGGGAAAAGCGTGTTCTTGGTTGACCGTATACCCCTTGTATGTATTCTTGTTGCATTGGGAAAATTCTTGCATTCTATAAATAGTCTTGCCTCATAGTGTAAAGAGTCAATGTCGGGAAATTGAGTTTTTGACGCAATTACATCCTTTTCACGAGGTTTGCCAGTATTGGGGTCTGTATAGTAAGCGTTTGGCAATATTTGCCAACTGTCTTTTTGCAGAATATCTTTTACCTTTTGTTCTACGTCTTGATTCATAAGTTTACTTTCTGTTCCTTCGCAAACTTCAAAAATCCTTCCGCGATTTCATCGAGGTCGTGGTCGAGGACCTTGCGACCCTTGGTGTCGTGGACGTACTCGCCATTCGGGCCTTTTTTGTAGACATAATCGCCGGAGTTGTCCTTACCGCCCTTCTTCGAGACCGCCATGAAGATCGGGTAATCCTTTTGCGACTCACCCGTCTCGCCTCCCCACTTCTGCAAAAAAAGCACGCTCGTCTTGGTGCCTGTGTGCGGTTTGAATGTGTTGCCGTGGAGCCCGACGACCGCGAGTATTTTTGCCTTTTCGAAAAGGTATTCGCGCACGTTCTCCATGTTGGTGTTGTTGAGCACACCTTGCGGTAAGACGATCGCCATGCGCCCGCCCGGGCGGAGCATGTCTAGGGTACGCTCGATGAAGAGAATGTGCCGCTCAATCTTGTTGACCAGCTTTCCTTTTTTCTTCCCGAAGAAATACTGCCGTAAAAGCCCTTGGTCTTTTATTTCTCCTGCAAACGGTGGATTCGTGAGCAATACATCGAAATTCATATAATGAAAATTCTTCTTGTTTTCGGCATTGTCCGCACTTGACCCCCTGTCAAGAAGCCGTGTCTGTAGTTTGGAGCGAGCATCAAGTAGCTGCGCATCTTCGCCATGCCACTCGCGAGGGTCAAGCGAGTTGAGTTTGAACAGGTGCGAGCGACCGTCGCCTGCAATGAGCATGAGCGCGCGAGATACCTTTGAGATTTCCTCCGCAAAATCAATGCCCCAGATATGATCTTGTGCATATTCACGCATAGCGTCTTCAGAGTCGTGCAAATGTTTCTCTTTCGCCCAGTACATCGCGCCGATCAAGAAGCCGCCGGATCCTGCTGCAGGGTCGATTACGTATTCATCGGCTTTTGGATCAAGCATTTTAACTGCCATACTGATAACGTGTCGTGGCGTGAAGTATTGTCCTTTTTTCCCTTTTGCCACTTCCGGGATAAGATGCTCGAACGCCTCATCAATAATAGAAAGGTCGGAACCAAAAAGCCGCGTTTTCTCTAATTCGCCCACGACGATAGAAAGATGCTCTGCGGAGAGGTTGATATTCTCCTGTTCATAAAATGTTCCGGGCCATCGCTTTATTGCTTGTTTGAAAAGATCATTGATTACCATATAGGTCTTTGCCGGATCACGATATTTACGGAAGAATACTTCGTTGTCTGCGCGATGCAGTTTTGCTTCCTGTTCATCATAAAGTTTTGCATACACCAATTTGAAAATTTCCGTAAATACGTCCACTCCCGCGTTGGCAAGTACGAGTTCTTCCATTGATTCAACAATGTCTTTGAGACTCGCCTTCGTCGTCGTGTATTCAAAGTATGTTTTCTTCGACTCGAGCAGATCGTCTATAGTTTTGTCGGCCGCAGGCAAGTCCGGCAGTGTGTCGTCGAATTCTTTCGGATATGGACGATAGAGAATCACGCGCTTTCTACCGTTGGACCACACGCCAATTTCTGAACCCTCGGCATTCAAATACCCTTTCATCTGGTCAATGCCTTTACTTTCCGTCGGCGCTTTCACCTCAACAAGAATGTACGGTGTGATGTTGTCCTTTTTATATACGACAATGTCTACTGCCTTACTGTGTATCTCGCGACCGAAGTGAATGTCCTTTTCCGTATCCATGCGATCAAGCGGATACTTGTAGTGCACGTTGAGCTTGTGGAGCCAGAGCTGGCGCACTATCTCTTCCGGCTTGCCGGTACCCTTCTTCTCGTCAAATACAAAACGCAACTTACCGGATTTTTTATCTTTGATGTAATAACGATCTTTTTCTTCCTCTGTAATTTCGAGAACATTGTATATCTCAATACCCTCAAACTCCTTCAAGCCGAACGCCATCTCGGTATCCCGAAAGATTTTCCCGATAATCTCCTCCGCGCGATTTGGTCTTTTCGTAGGCATAGCTATTTTACTGACTGCCAGTGTTCGCTCTTCAGCACAGAAATGACTTTTCCTTTGAGTCGTACCTCGTCAGTAAAAAGAATGTTCTTGTAGTTCGGATTTTCCGGTTTGAGGTATACATACGGCGGCTTGTCATCCGACATGAATCGCTTGACCATACCCTCATCGCCAATTTCTGCAAAGACGATGTCTCCTGATACAAACTCTTTCATTGTCTGCACAAGGACAGCGTCACCGTCGTCAATACCTGCATTGATCATAGAATCGCCAGAAATCTTGAGCATGAATATATCCTCGGTGAACCTCGCAACATCAGCTGATACGGAACGCCATTCTCCAGTAATCTCTATTGATTCAGCGGGGAGACCCGCTGTGGTAGTTCCCAATACAGGCGTGAGGTGCAGTTTGCCTATAATTTCATAACCACGTGGCAAAATAGCGATGCTACGTGCACCACTTTCTTTTTTGATAAAGCCGCCCAGATGAAGTTTATTTAATAGATCGAGAATCGACTGATTAGAGACAACGCCCAGATTTTTTCTCATTTCCTCAAAAGAAGGAGGATACCCTGTATTTAAGAAGAAGTTATATATAACAGTTAAAAGTTGTTTTTGGCGCTCTGTTGCTTCAATTTCCATCAAAAAATGATACCCGACTATATGGTCTAGGTCAACGCAAGACTTGTGGAAAAATGGCAGTCTCGCTTTTCGAAAGCGGGTTTTGAAATGAGTTCTAGCAAGCCGATCTTTTGGTCGAAGACTTTTTGAAACTAAAAAGACGCGTAAAGAATACGATTACTTCTTCACCGCGTTAAAGAGAAACGCAAAGAGCCACACGCCGATAAGCGCGGCGATATTCCAGATGATAATGCCCGAGATAAAGGTGCCAATAGTCATAACGTTTTCACCTAAACTTCCCTTCATATGAAGGGCATACATGAGAAAGTCTGGTCGAATCCCGGGAAACAGCAAAACGCCGAGAAAACAAATGACATAGACTGCGCTTATCCAAAGCGCGGTCACTTTAAGAAGATGTGTTGTGTTGAGTTTGTTCATACAGTGTTGTTATTTTTAATGACGATTGCGAACAGTAAAAGATTTATAGATAACAGAAAGGCCGTAATCGAATCATTGAACCAGTGCGTTTCGGCTCGAAGTAGGAATATACCGCCTTGCATAGCTGCAATTTTGCCGGCAAACATTGCCAATATACCCGCCAGGCAAGATAGTGTTGCAACACCGTAAAGAATCGGATTAATCTTGTTCATATTTTTTCGCCTTTAATGTTAATGAAAGTCTGACTTCCATTATTAGAGCTTCTTCATTTGCTCGCGGCAGGTAGTACACGACGCGCAATCACAGTTTAAAAGCTTGGTCATAGTTGCGAGCCGAACGCCCAGAATCCGCGCTACTTTCTTATCGGCTTCCGGTATTTCCCGTCCCCCATGGCCCGCGACAAAAATTGCTCCGTAAGGACTCCCGGCGTCAAAATCGGGAGATTCGCCCTGAATAGGATACGGAATGCCGACGGGAATCATGCCGAGCGTGATCAAGGGTGTCATCAAGGAGGCGAGCGTCGTTTCGTCTCCGCCGTGCTGGCTTCCGCCGGAGCAGAAAACGCTCGCAGGCTTATTTACCAGTTTTCCCTGAAGCCATGCCGGCGTGAGCTGGTCAATAAATTGCTTCAACTGGGATGCGAAACTGCCGAAATGCACCGGCGTGCCAAAGGCAACACCGTCCGCGGTAAGAAGGTCATCAATCGTCGCGATGGGATATTCAGCGTCAAGAGCATCGCGCATTTTTTTCAATTCCGGCTTGTCAGCAAAGAATTCGGGTAGAAGAAGTTCTGGCGCCTGCCTGATGAGAACATCGGAGTTCTCTACCGAAGCCGCCCCTTCCGCGACATACTTCGCAAGCTTCGCGGTATTGCCGCTAAAGCTGTAGAACAAGACCAGAATTTTCACTTTTTTGCTCATTGGTCCTTATTGTCAATACCAAACCAGCTGTGGAGCAAACACCATCCGAGGAAGCTTTCAATGAGTGCAACCCATGCAACAAACGCAATGAGCCAGCCGACCCATGCGATGTCGTACTGCGGAGCCCATGGGCCCAGCCACCAAAACGCCAAAGCGAAGCGAAGTATCCTGTCCAATTTGCCCAAGTTTCTATGTATCATATTGACGTATTGACGAGGCTTAGCCTCGTCAATGTATACTCTTCCCTGCTTCGGCCCGCCTTTCGGCAACAGGAGTGTTTCTAAAATACCAGTATACCAGCACGCTCAAAATCGCCGCAAAAAAACACCAGACTGAAAAGAATGTCTCAACAAAAAACCAACCTGCAAGGGCAAAAGAAACGAACAGCACAACCCCGAAGACATTGATAATTTTATGACTCGACACAAGACAGCTTCCGCAGGTAGCGACAAGATAGAGAGCCATCATTTCCCATGGATACAAATGCGGGGAGTCATACGCGATGCTGTTGCCGACGACACGAGAAGTGACCGGTTCAGCAATAATAAAGTAAAGAAGATACGCTCCCACGGCTAAGCCCAATATAGAAAATAGGCTTAGTACTTGTTTCCGAACCGAATCTGTCTCAATAAGAAAAACAGAAAACGGAACAAAGATCGGCCACAGCACATGAGAAAACAGCGAGTATGCGTAGGTCATTACGGTATTCAATACGGACGTACCGAAAGAAAGCCACACCGCTCCTTCAATGGCTTGCTGGATGCCAAACAGAAGCGGAATGCTCGCGAATGGCAGGCTGGTCTTTTTCTTTACTTGTGCAAGCGTCAAGCCTCCCGCCACACTAAGCGCCCCTCCTGCAACGAAACTTGCTGTGGCTGAAAAGCACATGTGCTCTACGAAGTGCCGTTATCACGGCCTCCACGGTACGCATACGCGATAGAGCGCGCGGCAAACACCAGCACAATGAAAAGCGCGGAGAGGAGCGTGATAGAGATAAATCCGTAGGAATAGCTGTCCGGATTTATCCATCCGCGCGCACCCATCACCACCACGTGCAACAAGACAAGTGTGTAGCCGGTGTAGCCAAAGCGCTGAATTTTTTTCCACCGCGCCTCTCCGAGGCGCTCATACATAGACGGGAGAGACGAGATCGCAACAATGGTGAAAACAGCGAGTGCAAGAACACCGAAAAGAAGAGAAAACTGCCCTATTGTATTTATTCCGCCGCTCTCCGTGTAAAACTTCGCATAGTACGCCGGGGAAAGCAGAATGAGCGAAATGAATCCGTGCACTGCCGCGCCGCCAAACCCAATGAGCCCGAGCGACTTGCGAAGTGGAAGGTGTAGCAAGAACCGCTCTGGCCTCAAAGCCGCCAGAGGGCCGAGGAGAAATGCGAAGCCAATTACAATCGTTGATCCGAGAGCAAGTCCCTTATTAAAAATGTAGAGAGGAATATCCGAATATGGCACGTCGCGCAGGATGTTGTAGCGGATGAATGCATAGAGGAGCGAAATCGCGAGCACCGCCGCTCCGATTGCAAGTCCACGCTCCCACGAGCGATTATTCGCTCCGTTCATGCATCCCCTGCTAACAGGTGCAGAGCGCTTCGGCCTCTCCGCAAGCCGCGCACTTAGGCATACAATGCCGATCCGAGGGCGGATCGCCGTGCGTGTGGGACGCATCATGATTCGCGGACTCAGCGCCACATATCGCGCATTTCCACTCTGTCACCCCTTTCATGCATTTTGCGCATTGCATAGATAGACAAATGATTATCGGATAATACGCATAGTATATCATGCATGGAATTCATGAAATCCTAGAGCATGCCCGCTAGTCGTTTTTCACGGAGATGATTCTTTTATCAAGAAAGGGATTGCCGGCGAAGCAAAAGCGCGTTTATGGCAACAATAACCGTAGAGAGCGACATAAGAATCGCCGCGAGCGCGGGCTCAAGAATAATGCCGTAGGCATACAAGGCACCTGCCGCTAAGGGAAGCGCGACGACATTGTAGCCGGTTGCCCAGAAAAGATTCTGAAGCATCTTTGCATACGTAAGCTTGGAAAGGCGGATTATTTTCGGAATGTCGCGCGGATCGTTCCGCACGAGAATGATGCCTGCGGATTCTATCGCCACGTTCGTGCCCGCGCCTATCGCGATGCCAATATCTGCCTGCGTCAGTGCCGGCGCGTCATTTACCCCATCCCCCACCATCGCGACTTTTGCTCCCCCTTTTTGAAGCAGTTTTACTTTTTCTGCTTTTTCACCCGGCAAAACCCGCGCAAAATATTGATCAACGCCGAGTTCTTTCGAAACCCATTTCGCCACATCTTCCGAGTCCCCCGTAATCATCGCAATTTTGATACCCAGCTCTTTGAGCGATTGAATCGCTTCTTTTGATTCGGAACGAATGACATCGGCAAGAGCGATTGAGCCCGCAAGCGTACGATTGAGAATCACATGAATCGTCGTTTTGCCTTCTCGTGCAAGTCCCAAAACCGTACTCTCATGTTCTGGTGAAAATGAAATGCCGTAATCTTTGAGAAGCACGTCGCTTCCCGCGATCACCTCCCCACCCTCTACAGTGCCTTTCGTTCCTTTTCCGGGAATACGCTCAAACGCGGTAACCACAGCTAGCGGAATGCCTCGCTTTTTTGCCTCATTAACAATCGCCCCCGCCAAAGGATGTTCCGAATTGGCATTTACCGACGCGGCAAGCTGAAGTACGCGCGTCTCATCCATGCCTTCCGCAGGAATGACGGCATCCACGCCAAATTCCCCTCTCGTAAGCGTTCCTGTTTTGTCAAAAAGAAAGACATAAACATTCCGCGCCGCCTCGAGAGCGAGGCGGCGCTTTATCAAAAAGCCGTTTTTAGCGGCCAGTGTTGTTGAAATGGACGCAACAAGAGGCACCGCAAGTCCTAATGCGTGCGGGCAGGCAATCACCAACACCGCAACCAACCGCTCAACGGCAAATACAATTCCCGCCTCCGCAAGAAGCCACGAAACGAATGTAATACCGCCAGCGATAATCGCGATACCAGTCAAATAGAGAGCGGCTCTGTCAGAGAGAAGCTGGAGCCGTGATTTGGAGCTTTCCGCTTCCGCGACCAAACGTGCAACGCCCGCAAGAAACGTCTGCTCCCCTATTTTTGTCACTTGAACTTTGAGACTTCCGTCTCCATTTATGGAGCCCGCAATGACCTCGCTCCCCACTGATTTTGAAACCGGTTTTGATTCTCCGGTCAAGATTGATTCATTAAGGTCGGAACTTCCTTCCGTAATTTTTCCATCGGCAGGCACCTTTGCCCCCGGTTTCACGAGAACAATGTCGCCCGCTTGAAGTTCGGAGAGTGGCACGATTACGGTGGAACCGTTTCGCAAAACTTCTGCCGTATCCGGAAGAAGTTTTGCGAGTTCGCGTAAGGCGCCTGATGCGCTTTTAACCGCACGCATTTCAAACCAGTGGCCGAGAAGCATGATTGCAATCAGCGTGGAGAGTTCCCAGAAAAGCGTGTGTCCCGTGTGTGCAATGGTTGCGTAGATACTAAACAGATACGCCGCGGTGATTGCAAGCGCTATCAAGGTCATCATCCCGGGCAAGCGCGCCGC
>DATDST010000059.1:0-6332 GCA_036517815.1 Minisyncoccota bacterium
GGGAGGGATTTTCCCCGGTCTATCCGGAAACCGCAGGCGTTACGAGCTTGTGGTTCTATCATGCTCTGGCAAAAATTCTGAAGACTGGCGTGCTGAAAAAGCTGGAAGATCCTCTGCCGGAGAGCATCCTCCGGACATATCACCTGCCTTCTTTACAAAGCGCGCTCGTTTTCATGCACGCACCCAAGCGTGAAAAGGACGCGGAAGTGGCGCGCAAGCGCTTTGCGTTTGAAGAGGTGTTTTTGATACAGATTTCCCGCGCCCGTGAACGAGAAAAGAATCGTGAAAAACGCGCGCATGAGATAGACGCGGACGAAAAGCGCGTGGCGGAATTTATGAAAGAGTTTCCCTTCACGCCGACCGCGGGGCAAAAGAAAGCGATTGGGGAAATCCTTGCAGATTTTCTGGAGCCGTACCCCATGGCGCGCCTTCTGGAAGGAGATGTCGGAAGCGGCAAAACGGCGGTGGCCGCCGCAACCGCATATGCAGTGGTTACATCACGGCCAAGTTCTGCAAGCGGTAAAAAACAAGCATTCGGAAATTTACAGGTTGCCTACATGTGCCCCACGGAGATTCTTGCAAAACAACACTTTACAACCTTCACCTCGTTTTTCAAAAAACACCCAATACAAATAGGCCTGATAACATCTTCTGGCTGTTATAAGTTTCCATCGAAACTCTACGCGGACTCGACGCGGACTAGTGGCGGACTAGTGGCGGAAGCAATTACACCATGGACAGAAATCTCGAGAGTGCAATTACTTAAGTGGGTTGCAAATGGAGAAATACCTATTCTTATAGGAACCCACGCATTGATACAAAAGAGCGTTCAGTTCAAAGATTTAGCATATGTGATTATCGATGAGCAACATAGGTTTGGAACCTTCCAGCGCCAAGCCCTCGTACGCGGAACGGACGCGGAAAAAACACAGGAAAGTAAGGAGAAAATTGATCCTCTTTTATATCGGGATTTAACCTACCGCGTACGAACCGCTCTCTTCAATGTTAAAAAATCTCTTGGAAGTGGACATAAAGAAATCATTTACCAGCGCGCATTGGCAGAAGAATTTTCACGCCTTAAAATACCTTTCTCACAAGAGGTGCGCATACCCATTACCTACCGAAATAAACTAGTCGGTACCTATGTGCCGGACTTTGTTATAGATAACAAGGTTATCGTTGAACTAAAAGCGGTGCCCTTCATCGGACCGCGTGAGAAAAAACAACTGTGGAACTATCTGAAAGGTTCCGCATACCGTGTCGCTTTGTTAGTTAATTTCGGTCCACAAGAATTGACAATCGCACGAGTAGTGTACGACATGGCTCGTTCTTCCGCGTCAGTTCCGCGTAGTTCCGCGTCCAGTCCGCATCTGTTATCGATGACCGCAACCCCGATTCCACGCACGCTTTCGCTCACCGTCTACGGCGACTTGGATCTCACAGTTTTGGACGAAATGCCTGCAGGAAGAAAAGCCATAAAAACAGAAATTGCTACGCCGCCGCGCCGCGCGGCGGCGTATGAAAAAATACACGAACTTTTGAAAGAGGGCCGGCAGGCATATGTGATTTGTCCGCGCATAGACGAGCCGGACCCAAATAAATCACTCGCGCTTCAAGCGCGTTCCGTTTCTGCTGAAACAAAACGTTTACAAAAAGAGGTGTTCCCCGAATACACCATTGAAAAACTCCACAGTAAAATGACACCAAAAGAAAAAGAAGAAACGATGGCGCGCTTTGAAAAGGGCATCACGCATATTCTCGTTGCGACATCGGTTGTGGAAGTGGGTGTCAACGTCCCGAATGCAACAGTTATTATGATAGAAGGCGCGGAGCGCTTTGGCCTCGCGCAACTGCACCAGCTTCGTGGGCGCGTACAGCGCTCCACCTATCAACCATACTGTTTCCTTATGGTTGAACGCGCCACAGAAAACGCACGTCTTAAGGCAATTGTTTCTGCCAAAAATGGATTTGAACTCGCGGAAAAGGACTTGGAAATCCGGGGCGCGGGAGAGCTCTACGGCCGCCGCCAGTGGGGCATCTCGGACGTGGGTATGGACGCACTCAAGAATCTAAAACTCGTTGAGGCCGCACGAAAAGAAGCCACACTCCTCGTTACAAACGACCCCGAACTGCGCCGCTCCCCTCTTCTCAAGAAACTATCCGAAGAAAAAGTCCGCGAGCTTCATTTTGAATGATCCTTTCCGATGGTATTGTAAAGGAAGTAAAATGCAATTTCTTTTTTCTCGCAAGTTAACGGATTTTATTGCGGTTTCTTTTCTTGTTGTTGGAGGACTGCTTGTCCTTCTCTTTTTTGACTTGGAACATTTTACTACCTTGGCGAGCGGAATTTTGCTCTTCGGTATCCCTTCTCTGTACCTTCTGCTGCGAAATCCGCGTAACGCGAAAAAAGCGATATTGGGGGGGTAATTTTTGGCCTCCTGTTCGGATTTCCTTTTGATTTCGTCGCGACCTATGCTCACGCGTGGACGGTTTCTCTGGATGTGTTGCTCTTTCCCGCGGCATTTCTCGGTGTTTTGAATATAGATGAATGGATATGGTTTTTCTTCTGGGCGCTTTTTATCGTCGTGTTTTATGAGCATTTTCTCGACACGAAACACTACTCATACCGTATTTCACATCGCGTTTGGTGCGGAATCGTCTTCGGCATCCTTATGAGCGCGGGAGTGATCGCTTCGTTTCTCGTTACACCGGAACTCATAGACATTCAGTATGCTTATTTGCTTGTGGGAGGGGCCGCCGTGCTTCCGGCCCTCTATACGATGTTTCGCTACCCGACCATTATTCCGAAGCTCATTTTCCTGATACCGTTCTTTTTTTGCGTGTACCTGGCTTTCGAATTAATTGCTCTGCATTTTGGATGGTGGTCTTTCGACGGTAATTACGTCAGCTTAGTCACCATACTGGGGCTTACATTTGCGCTCGAAGAGTTGGTGATATGGATTATTCTCGGTAGCGCGGTCGTGGCCGCATACCACGAGTTACTCGTGGACGATCAACGATAGAAAGAGGTCGAGATGAAAGAAACTTGTGCGTAACGGCGCGAGCTCTCCGAAGAAAAAGTCCGCGAGCTTCATTTTGAGTAGTTTAATTTCTCCAAACCTTTCTTAATTTCGCCGAGAAGTTTAAGACGCACATCCATTTCCAATATAACTGCTCCATAAAAGGACGGCTTTGCTTTCCAGTCCATTTTTCCCGTCTTAAGCAAATAGGAACAGAATTGCTCTAAAGAGGTAACTTGAAGAGCTTCTCGACGGATATCTATATTTGCATCATTTTTATTAAAGTCTGCTATTGAAAAAATAAAGTCAGTGATTTCATCTGTACGCGCCAAGGCTTGTTTTATAGTTTCTAGATTACCTTTTAAAAAAATTAGATCCGCCTTGAGAACGTCTACCATTGCCTCGTCGGAGCGCGAAGCAGGGATTTCTGCTGTTTCGACGGTTTGCGGGGGAGGGCCTTTTCGGCCAAAATTTGGACGTAGTATTTCAGCCATAGACAGAGAATCATACTGCGCCCGATGCAGGTTGTATAGAAAGAAAAAAATAAGGTGCTTTTGCGGGAAAGGTTCGGGAGAATTATTTGATGAGTGCGCGGATTGATGAGCTGAAAACTTCCGGAGATGAAGTTGCCATCTCCGCTATCGCCCGCTTGTGGTGCGCCAGATCATACCGCGCTCGCGTCGCCTCCAGAGAAGAGCTGGCCGGGATGAACCCGTTCCGCATCAGGTACGCGTCTGAAAGGCCCGTCAACGTCCAGGAAATATCGTACGGAAGAGAGTCGGGATAATACTCGTTGATGATATGTGCCAGTGTATTGGTACAGTTTGTCGAAAATGAATTATAAAAACGTGGAGTTTGAGCAAGTGTGTTGGTTTCCTCGAGAAAAGCGAGGAAAATCGCTTGGGCATCATCGGGGCTCATCGAGAGCGGGTAGAAATGAATGGGACGGTCCAAGCGAACGGCCACCAGCCCGATAAAGTCACGCTCCGTACCCCACATGTAGGCAAGTTCATACTCATTGACGAGACCTGCAACGGGCGAATATTTTTCATTGGTTTCTTTCCGAGCCTCAATTGAAAACGAAATGGCGCTTCCGTCATTGAATTCAAAAGAAAGAGCTGTGTGCCCGAATATGGGCCGCCCCGGAAACGGCTCGTGGATAAACCATACACCGACAATGTCTTTCGGATCGACTTCCATGGTGAGCCATTCTTTGGAAATCGGTTCGGTTTCGTTATAGGTCCAGTCGCGCACGTTATGTATGGTTACCGCGTCTTTTCCTATCTCCGCGGTGACAGTTCGGGAATATTCCGGAAGCCAATCCCTGTCGGATCGCGGCTCTGTGAGAAGAATTGAAGCTCCAAAAATGCACACAAGCACAAAAAGCAACAACAGGATTGTCCGAAATATTCGCGGCTGTTGATGGTTTCGCATGTACAAAAGTATACCCCGTGAGATAGAGCTGGCATGCTCGCTATCTCATGGGGTAAACCCTTCCAGAAAGAAGAGAGGCTAGAATTGCATTTTGAGTAAACTACTCATGTAGATCGTTATTCACTGCCCCCATACGTTTTAGACGTAAATTCATTTCCAAAATTACTGCACCATAAAAAGAAGGTCTTGCTCTCCAGTCATTTTCTGATGTGGAGAGCAAATATGAACACAGCTGTTCTAAGGAAGTCCCCTGAAGGGTGTCTCGTCGGAGATCGACATTTGCATCATTTTTTTTAAAATTTGCCAGAGAAAAAATATAGTCAGTGATTGTATTCCATTGGATTACCGCATTTTTAATTATCTGTGGATTATCAGTAAAAAACTTAACATCTGATACAAACGCAGCCATTATTTCTTCATTGGGACGTGGATTAGGCACCCCTGATCTTTCCAAGGTTTGTACGATAGGTTTCTTGCCTCCAAAAGTTGGTCTAAATATTTCAGCCATAGTTCAGAGAATAATACTGTTTTACGTGCAGGATGCAAAACAAGAATGCATTTTGAATAATTTCATTTGCCTCTCCACTCGTCGACACAGTCTTTCGCTGAATAGCCAAGTGATACCTTTTCAGTATCGGATAATATCCCCGCACGAAGCTTTTTAACGAGATCCTTAGACCATCTCGTACCGCGTTCTTCAATAAGGGCAAGATCGCCTTCGGTTATCCGCTCCGCCCGGGCAAGAATGGCCTCGCGTTGCGCGACAAAAAATTCCGAGTTTCTTTCATTTTTTCCTGCAAGCGGATATTTCTTCTCCATTGCTGCGTATCCGATACGAACGTGTTCCGTCTGGCATCGTTCACACACATGGAAATCCTCAGGATCCAGAAGCTTGGTAACTATGCCGCAAAAGTGGCACGGATAGAGTTCTCCTCCTTCTTTGAATCCAAACAACGTGGCGAGCAGCTCCCACCGATTTTGTTCGCTGACCATAAAAGTACAATACAATATAAAGAATAAAAAGTCAAAATCAACTTATGCCAAATTGCATTTGATGAAAGAAACTTGCACATCCAGGTTTGAGTAAATAGAATAGAGATATGAGAGAAACTCTGGCCAGAATCCCTGAAATTGCGGAACTGAATAAAAAGATTACCCTCCCTGACGGGACGGGAGTTGAATTTAAAAGGAAGAAAAAAGAACTCCCTAAAGCTCCGCTAGGGCCCGTTGCCACGCATGAGATGCACCATGTGATGGTCAATCCGGATCTAGTGCTTCATGTCAGCATCGTGCCGGAAGGCAATTCGCTCGGCCACACGGTGTTTATGAAAATGGACTTGAATGCGGCAGCGGGACCGGCCGCAATGGGTGATGGAGGCACGGGTTCAGATGAAGCGGCCGTAAAAGGCGCCGGCGCAGATTGGCATGCCGCGCAAAGCGCTGCCGGGAATGAACTGGCAGGAAAAGAGGAATATGTTCAGGAAATCGGTGCAGTGCTTCAGGCGGTGAAGGAATTGAGTGGGGCCGAAATCCGGGAAATGATAACGGATATTAAATATGGCTATGAGATTGAGATTATAATTACTCATCCGAATGGCACACAAGAAAAGCGCGACCACGGGCGACTGAAAGAAAATACTGTAGCAATTCCGAGAAACTTACTTATCGTAAGCGCCATAGAAAAAGATGGGTTCCTTTCCGAATCAGAACTTCCAAGGGCCGCCCACGACAACGAGGCAAAAGCTACTCGCTACCAGAAAGCCGCGTAGTATACGAATTATCCTATTCTCTAATTGGAGCGAATGGTAAGCAGAGCTTTCTCCCTGCGCTCGCTCGGAAAAGAAAAAGAAATTTCTTTCCCCTCGCTCCGCTAGGTAG
>DATDST010000060.1:0-14785 GCA_036517815.1 Minisyncoccota bacterium
GTCTTCTACTACGCGCTGGCGAAGCGTGGGCGAGATGCTGTCTATGTGCTTGCGCAAATAAACCCCCACATCGCGCACGAAGCGATTGGACGAATCGGAAGAGCCGATGCTGTTTATGGAAAGAACGCGTCTCTTGATTCCCGCTTCCGCCGCTATGGCATCCGCCACGACGATGAGAAGCGCTTCCGCTATCGCGCCGGATATGCCGATGACATGCAGTTCAAGCGAGGAAACTGGAATGTTTGAGCGCTCAACCCGCGAGCCCTGCGAGTGTCTCCACAAGAGCCTTGTTTTTCCGTTCTCTGTGCACGCGATGCATCGTTTCGCCGTGGCAACCAGCGCGCGCTCGTCGCGCCGCGCGAAAGCGATATCCGATTCGCATTCCGCGACCGTGGGCGCGCGGCGCTTCTCGCTCTGCTTCGCCAACGGCTCTTCTTTCGCGCGCGGGGCGCGCGTAGCTTCGTCCAGAGAAGCGAATCCGTAGAATTCCGCGATGTTAATCGCAGAATTCAGAAAACCGGAGGTATTCTGGTGAACGGTGTCTTTGAGCCGGAGCATGTTAGAGATTATTAACGAGTAACACGAGTTTACCTGCCCGCCGAAGCCTCGGCGCAGGCGGGGAAAATCTTACACCCAGCACCAATGCCAATAGACCTCTGTCCACAGCGAACGAAAACGGCTTGGATATAAAATTGTGCTGAGTCAGACTTGTCATAGTGGTTAGCATTAGTGCTGGGTTAACAAAAATATAGTTGCTTCGCTCCTTATTTTTCTAAACAATTTCAGGCGCCATGGAGCCGATCTGCTGATAGCCCAAGTCCACGATTTCGCGAGGTATAGGGCCGAAGACGCGGTTTGCTTTCGGCTCAAACGGATCCTTCGCATTCTTAGAAAGAATAACAACGGCGTTGTCGTCAAAACGCACATACGAACCGTCGGTTCTCCGAAACGGTTTTTTCTGGCGGACGACAACTGCGGTCAAGACTTCCTTCTTTTTCACCATCTTCCTGGGCTCTGCTATCTGTACGGACAGAACGACCGTGTCGCCAATCCCGGCATAGCGCTTTTTGGAACCGCCGAGAATCTTAAAAATACGCCCGATCTTCGCGCCGCTGTTGTCCGTTACTATCACCAATGATCTGTCTTGAATCATACGATTATGAAATGTTTCCGCTTGGACATCGGACGACACGAGCGGATCATGACGCGCTCTCCAACCTTTCTGGTATTCCCTGCATCGTGCGCGAGAAATTTTTTTGTGGTTACTATGTATTTTTTATATTTCGGATGTTTCACATAGCGGCTGACCGAGACCGTTACGGTATCCTTGGCTTTTGCGGACACAACGGTGCCGACGAGCGTCTTTTGTGGTGATGCTTTTTGTTCCATGATTAGCGTGGTTTCTCGGAAAGGACCGTGTGAACGCGGGCGATATCAGCTCGGATGGCGCGCGCTTTTTTCACATTCTTTGTGCGACCGCCCGACATACCGAAACGAAATTCGCGCAAATCCGCTTGAAGTCCGTCCAAAAGCTTCTGCAATTCTTGGGGGCTTTTCTTTCTAACATCAATGGCTTTCATATGCAATCTTAAATTAGTGTCTGACAACTACGAGAGTCTTGACCGAGAGCTTGGTGCCGGCTTTGCGCAAGGCCTCCCGCGCGATTACATCCGTAACACCGTCAATCTCGAAAAGCATGGCTCCCGGCTTCACTTCCACCACGAAACGAAACGGGTCGCCCTTGCCCTTCCCCATTGGCAACTCCCCGCCCTTTTTCGTTTCAGGACGATCAGGAAACACCCGCACCCATGCGCGGCCGGTCTTGCCGAGCAAGCGCGACGCTGCGCGGCGAGCCGCTTCTATCTGATTTGACGAAATGCGGCCGAAGGATGTGGCCTTCAAACCATGAGAACCGAAAGAAATCGAAGCGCCGCGCGTTGCTACCTGCTTTTTCTTAGGATTCACGCGGCCTCTTTGCCACTTCCTGAATTTTACTTTTTTGGGAAACAACATAACGATTATCCGCGAGGGGTTCCTTCGGAAGCCAATCCATGCTCTGCGCGTGCGCGCTCCGCAAACACATCGCCGCGGTAGACCCAGACCTTGATGCCAATCGTGCCCAAGGGCAGGTGCGCCTCATCCTGCGCAAAATCAATATCCGCACGGAATGTCTGAAGCGGAATTCGTCCCTTCTTGAGTTCTTCCTTGCGAGACATGCTTGCTGCGCCGAGCATGCCGGAAACCGCGATGCGTACGCCAAGAACATCTCGGTTCGCCATCGCTTTGTCTATCGTCTGTTTCAGCACGCGCCTGAAAGGAAGACGTTTTTCTAAGCCCTCAACCGCCATGCCGGCAACGATTGCGGCGTTTGATTCGGGCGAGCGGATCTCCATGATATCCAGATGGAGATTGGGTACCGACGCGAGCTGTAATGTTCTCAGAAGCTGGGTCAAGTCTTTCTTGAGCTTCGCGGCGTTTTCCCCCGAACGGCCGATGACCATACCGGGGCGCGCAGTATGAATCTGCACCCGCAAATCTTTTTGCGAACGTTCTATTTCGACATGCGACACGTGCGAGCCACGGAGGCGCGTCTTGAGGAATGTTCGAATCGCGGCGTCGGTTCTCACAAACTCGCGATTCTTTTTTGCACTGCCTGCGAACCAGCGACTTCTCCAATCGCGGAGTATGCCGAGCCTATGTACGTATGGATGGACTATTTTCGTCATGGATTATTGCGTAGCGCGCAACGTGGGACGCGTAGCGCGAGAATATTTTTTCTGACGCTGTTCGTTTTGCGCTACGCGTTTTGCGAGGGTCACCGTGACGTGGCTCATGCGGTGGCGGATGGGCGCGGCGCGGCCGAACGCGCGCGGCATGGAGCGCTTTGCCACGATTCCCTTGTCAACGGTAACCTGCTTCACAAAAAGTTCGCGGATATTCTCGCCCTGCTTTTCCGCGTTCGCGGCGGCTGATTGGATTAACTTTGCGATAGGGGCCGCGCCGCGTTTATTCAAAAACTTGAGAGTGGAGAGCGCATCGGAAACGCTTTTGCCGCGGATGGCCTCCGTCACGAGACGAGTTTTTCTGGGCGATTGGCGGTAATTGGAGATAGTGGCTTTCATATTACTTCTTCGGTGCAGGCGCTTTTGCGTCCGCCGGAGCCTTCGCGGCTTGCGCAGATGCGATCTCGGCTTCCTTTGCTTTCTGCTCGAGCTCTTTTTGTATTTTACCGCCATGACGGATAAATTTCGTCGTCAGCGAAAATTCGCCGAGGCGATGGCCCACCATCTCTTCCGTGACGAATACTTCCGGAAAATCTTTTCCGTTATGGACGAGAAACGTAAAACCGACCATCTCGGGGCTTATTTCAGACGCTCGCGCCCATGTCTTTATTGGTTTCGTGCCCGCAGGCTTCTTGCCCTCAATTTTCTTGAGAAGTTTTGCAAAGACATACGGGCCTTTCTTCAGTGATCGTGCCATAGGTAAAGAAACTTTTTTTGGCTTCCTCGGCTCGGAAGAAAAAGCGGCTTTTCCCCCCTCGCTTTACGTTGCCAGTAGTTGTAGTTAAAAACGCGCCGTGCGCGCTTCTCGTATACTACTCTCCACTTTCTCCCCCGTCAACCCCATCTGAATGGAACCCGGGTTCCATTCAGATGGGGTATACTAGGGTAAAAGCCAATAATAAAAATGACGCGAATCCGAGACAACATAATCGGCGAATACCATCATCTCTACAATCGGGGTGTTCATAAAATGACTATATTCCGCGACAAAGCGGATTACATAAAATTCTTATTTTCTATTTTGTACCTGCAATCCCCTATTTTGATACCGAACTCCTTTCGCATCATAAACGCATTTTCTCCCGACGGATTCCCTTTCGCTCTCGAAGAGCAGGAGCAGATCGTGAAGGCACGATTTGTTGAATTAGTAGCTTTCTGCATTATGCCAAATCATTTCCATCTACTGGTACGAGAGGTCGTGGAAGGTGGCATCGCGGCGTATATGCAACGAGTGTCGTTAAGTTATACGAATCATTTCAATGCAAAATATGCCACGTCAGGACACGTATTTGAGAATAGGTATAAATCAAAACGGATACAAGATGACCAACAGTTGATGTATCTTTCTGCATATATCCACCGCAACCCACGGGAACTTCGGCAATGGAAAAATAAAGAGGAAGCGTACCCGTACTCGTCTTTGCAGGATTATGTAGATAAGAACAGGTGGGGCAACCTACTGGCAACAGATATCGTAGCTGGCAGATTCGACGCGACCCCAAACAGCAACTATCGGGATTTTGTGAGAACGAGCCCTGCGAAATTGCTCGAAGAAGAATTCGGATATAGCAAATAAAGTAATGTGTGCAACACTCGGGTGTTGCACACCGGTTTTACGTTTTCTGGGTGCGCTTCTTACCTACCCGGCGACGGGAGACAATAAAGATATTGGAGTGTTTCTTCGGCGTGCGCGTCTTCTGGCCTTTGCCGGACGGTTTGCCCCACAAGGTCTTCGCGCGGCGGAGGCCGCGGCCCTGGCGGCCTTCGCCGCCTCCGTGTGGATGGTCAACCGGGTTCATGGCAGTACCGCGGACCGTAGGCCGGATGCCCATATGGCGCGAGCGGCCCGCTTTCCCGAGAATCACCAAATGGTGAGCAGGATTTGAAACTTCTCCAACAGATGCCCACGCAGTATCAACAATCTTTCTGACTTCGGTTGAAGGAAGTTTAACCTGCGCGTACCCCGCGTCGTGCGCAATCACTTCTGCATAGTTACCCGCCGAACGGCCGATTTTGGCGCCGCCGTTCGCATGGATTTCAATGTTATAGACGAACGTGCCCACCGGAATATTCTTCAAAGGCAGGCGGTTCCCGAGAGTCACTGGCGCGGTTTCGGAAATCAATATGGAATCCCCCACTTTCAAAGACTGCGGGGCGAGCATGTAGCGCCGTTCGCCGTCTTTGTACACAAGGCGCGCGATAAAACCGGAACGTGTGGGATCGTATTCAATATGCTCAACTCTCGCAGGAATATTTTTCTTATCAAACAGAAAATCAACAAGCCGAAAGTTTCGTTTGTGCCCCGCGCCTTGATGGCGAACGGTGATTCTGCCGAACGAGTTTCGTCCGGCAAAGCTTTTCTTGCCTTTGGTTAAAGACTTCAAGGGCTTCCCCGTGGTAAGAAAATCACGGTAACGGATCACGCTCATGTGGCGGGTTGAAGGGGTTCTTGGTTTGTAGTTTCGTGTGGACATTTTAGATTTTGTTAGTGAGTCTGCGAGCTTAAAAAATCTTAAAACCAGCACCTTTCGCGAAAGGTGCTGGGTGATGAAAATCTAATGTACGTTCGTTCATAAGATTTTCTATCATGTGAGCTGTATCTGTTCTCCTTTTTTCAAAAATACGTATGCTTTCTTGCCACCGGCGGTTTTTCCAAATCCGCGGCGCTTGCGCATCGCGACACGCTTCGCAGGAATGGTTACGACATTCACTTTAATCGGCGTCACCTTATACAGCGTCTTTACCGCCACGGCAATTTCTCTTTTTGTTGCCCCAGCGCGCACATCGAAAGTATAGACGCTCTCGCTCCCCATATTCGCCGCTTTTTCCGTGATGCGAGGACGCAGGAGAACATCCTTCGCGGTGGTAGCCACCGCGATCTTGGAGGTTGAAAGTTGAAGTTTTTTCTTACTTCCAGCTTCCAGCTTCACGCTTCTAGCTTTGCTATCACCAGAAGACTTCTCCGCTTTTGGAGCTTTTTTCTCGTTCTTTTTTCCAAAGCCAAAAAGTGCCATATGTCAGTGATTATTTTTATGAGAACCTTCTCCGCCTTCCTCGTGGAACATTGCTACAAGAAAATCTGCAAATTCAGGAGTGTCTGCGTCAAGTGGGGCCCTGTTAAGTACGAAATCTTCAAGTGAGCCTGGTGTGCAGGGGATTCTTTGTGGTCCTGCAAGTTTCTGTTCTTGTTTTTTCATAATTAAAATTATTTACTCATCCGCGCGGCAAGTGTCTTGACGCTTACTTCGGGATCGGTAACGACGAGATAACGGTACGACAGCACATCAACGGGGTTTGCGTTTCTGGTTTCATCCACCATCACATTCCCCATGTTGCGAAAGCTCTTCGCCGCCGCATCGTCTTTCTTGGAAAAGAGAAGAAGTGCTGCGTTCTTCCGGCGAGTTGCCATTGGTTCGAATCCTTTAACAGATGAAAGACTCTTGAGCGCTCCCAGGGCATCTTTCGTCTTTGGCGAGGAGAATGTGAGCGCATCCACAAACAAAATTTTACCGTCCGCGAGCTTCTGTGAAAGGACGACCGCGAGCGCTTTCGCACGCATTTTTCGGTTTATCTTCTGTGCGTAATCCCTCTCTTTGCGAGGACCAAACGTCGTACCACCGCCTCTCCACAAAGGAGAGCGGATGGAGCCGTGGCGAGCGCGGCCCGTGCCCTTTTGCTTCCATGGTTTTTTACCGCCGCCGCGCACATCGCCGCGGTCTTTCGTGTGGGCTACGGGAGTGCGGGCGTTTGCCTGCATGCCGAGAACTACTTGGCGCACGAGTGAATCGTTTTTCTTAACGCCAAAAACCGACTCCGGCAATTCAATAGAGCTCACTTCTTTTCCTTTTACGTTGTACACTTTTGCATCCATAAATATTTATCCCCGTTATTTCCGCGTTTGTTCCGCATTGACCTCACGGATTTCAACCACCGTACCTCTCCTTCCCGGAACAGCTCCTTTTATGAAAAGCTCCCCTTTCTCCGCATCAACACGAACAAGTTTCAAATTCTTTATGGTCACACGATCGCCACCCATGCGACCGGCCATGCGCATGCCTTTAACCACGCGTCCGCCGGCGCGGCCCGGCCCTCCGCCCGAGGAGCCTCGTTCGCGTTCAGAGTGTTTCTGACCGTGAGAGCGCGGACCTCCTTTGAAACCATAACGCTTCACGACACCTTGAAACCCTTTGCCTTTTGAAATAGCCGAGACAGAAACCGTATCTCCCTCTCCAAAAACGTCAGCGCTTATTGTTGCACCAACCGCGAGTTCCGTACCTTCGGTAACCGGAAATTCCTTGAAGCCTCTGAAATTGCCTTTCGGTTTCTGGGCGTTATTCATACGAGACTCTTTCTGCGCGCCGTAGCCGACTTGCACGGCCATATAGCCATCTTTCTCGGAAGTTTTTACTTGCGTCACCGTGATTGCGGGGGCAGCGATAACCGTCACAGGGTATGCCCTGCCTTCTTTGTCAAAGACCTGCGTCATGCCCTGTTTTGTTCCAATGATGAATTTCATATACCTATGCGGACTGTACGCGGACTTTCTTTCGCGGACTAGACGCGGAAAGTCAATAAAAATACCGCCGTTAAATGGCGGGTTTCTAAAAACCTCAACCATTGGTCTGGTTCAACCGTTACCCGTTTATGGCGAGCTCGGTCGAGCCATACGTAGCGTGTGGGTACTATACACGGCCGAGAAAAGATATGCAAGAATATGTATTATGCCTAGCTTTTTTAATTTCAGAAAGCGCTTTGAATCTAGGGTGCCTTTCTCAACAGAACTAATAATGGACAAGGCAGATTGGAACAAGGCCCAACGGTTAGAGAATACAGACGGCTACGAGAAATTAGGCTGGCGGGCAGATGTTTTTGCGTTTCCCGGAGATACATATCAAGGAAAGAAAGTTCCCGAAGGCAAATGCGCAGTTAAAATAAGACGACATAACGGAAAGGAAGATTTGGATGATTTTTGGGAAACAATAAAGCAAAATTAAAAATGTTCTTCCGGGCGGTTTTGAATTTATCTGTGTTATCCGCGTACGCTCTGCGTTTAGAGCCGTTCGGCAATACTTCCATATCCGCTTCGACGATGCACAATGGCGATGATATAGATAACCCTGCCGCGCATTTGAAATACAACGCGGTAATCGCCTACTCGAAACGTACGGCATCCTTTCAAGACATACCGGAGAGGCTTGCCGTATAACTCCGGGTTTGTTCCAAGCTTTTCACGAACAGCGTCGCGAATACTCTGCCGCAAGAAAACGTCAAGTTTGGGAAGGTCGTGCGCGATAACCGCAGGGTGAAGAGTAAGGGAGTACCTTATCTCCATACTTTGTCGCTATCTTTAATCCATCGAACCTTCCCCTTCAGGCGCTCCTCGGCAATCGCGCTCAACATGCGATCTTCTTCCAACTCAAGCGCCTCCTCTACTAGGTCTGCAGTTTTCGTTGCAACCGGCATCTGGTCGCGCTTGGCGAGCGCTTTGAGGGTGTCACGCGTTTGTCGCGAAACACTGATGTTAATTCTCGTTTTTACCGTAGCCATACGGGCAAGTGTATCAAAAGTGTGCCACTTCTGTCAACCGGCCTTTCACCCATGATTGACCTCCGAGGTCAATCATGGGTAATGCCAGGAAAATTACAGCGTATATCCGAGTAACGACATACGGAAATAAGGACCTTACTGATTTTTGGAAGGACGTAAAGGCGTCGTAAATAGACTAACCATAAAAAACCGCCCCTTCGGGGCGGTTTTTTTATTTCTGCGACCTTCTGCGTCTAGTCTGCGTGTGTCTGCGAAAATGCTCTCTTAGAGCATTTTAACGTCTACCGACACGCCCGACGGCAATGACAAGTTCGTGAGTGCGTCCACTACTTTTCCATTCGGATTCACGATATCAATGATGCGCTTGTGCGTTCTGATTTCAAATTGCTCGCGTGCGTCTTTATAGACGAACGTGGAAGCGTTCACCGTAAATTTCCGCATGTCGGTAGGAAGCGGAATGGGACCAATAATAACCGCGTCATAGCGAAGCGCCGTATCAATAATCTGCTTCACCGACTGATCGAGCACTTTGTGATCATAGCCGCGGACTTTAAGGCGCAAGCGGGTAGTGGCCGCGGGCACCGCAACGGTGCCCGCGCTTTTTTTAGAGACGCGTTTTGCTCTCGGTTTTGGTTTCGTTTCCTCGGCCATGATTGATTTTTTCAATGAACGGAGTGAATGCTTAAAAAATCATCACCCAGCACCTTTCGCGAAAGGTGCTGGGTAGTAAAAATCTAATTCATTCCACTCATAAGATTTTCATCTAAGCAACTATTTTAGTAACAACTCCGGCGCCCACGGTCTTGCCTCCTTCGCGGATGGCAAAGCGCTGTTGTTCGTCCAAGGCAACCGGCGCTACGAGTTTCACTTTGAATTTCATCGTGTCGCCCGGCATGACCATCTCCACTCCTTCGGGCAAGGTCACCTCGCCGGTAACGTCTGTGGTGCGGACATAGAACTGCGGCTTGTAGCCGGTAAAGAATGGTGTGTGGCGGCCTCCTTCTTCTTTGGAAAGAATATATACTTCCGCCTCAAAGTCGGTATGAGGAGTAACGGCACCGGTCTTGGCAATGACTTGGCCGCGGTGTACGTCTTCTTTTTTGGTGCCGCGCAGAAGTACGCCTGCATTGTCGCCCGCCATTCCTTCCTGCAACTGCTTGTTGAACATCTCAATGCCGGTTACCGTTGTTTTCGCGGTCGGTTTGAGACCAACTATCTCCACTTCCTCGCCGATCTTGACCTTTCCGCGCTCGATTCTTCCGGTCACGACCGTACCGCGGCCTTCAATAGAGAAGATGTCTTCAATGGGCATCAAGAACGGTTTGTCCAAATCGCGTACGGGGAGCGGAATGTATTCATCCAATGCTTTCACCAATTCCATAATTTTGTCAGACCATTCATTGCCGAGAGCTGGATTCTCAAGGGCCTTCAAGCCCGAACCTTTGATAATCGGGGTTTCTTTGCCATCAAAGCCGTTCTTGGTCAGAAGTTCACGAACTTCTTCTTCCACAAGGTCAATAAGGTCTTTATCCGGAACCATGTCCACTTTGTTCAAAAAGACAATGACTTTCGGCACGCCGACTTGGCGGGCAAGGAGTATATGTTCACGCGTTTGGGGCATGACGCCATCGGTTGCCGCAACAACGAGAACCGCGCCGTCCATCTGTGCGGCACCAGTAATCATGTTCTTGATGTAATCCGCATGGCCCGGAGCGTCAATGTGCGCGTAGTGGCGGCTCGGCGTCTCGTATTCGGAGTGGTGGAGCGAGATGGTGATGCCGCGAGCCTTCTCTTCCGGGGCGGAGTCTATCTTGTCGACGCCCTCGACGCGCGCGCTGTAGCCCGCGCCCGCTTTGCTAAGGACCGCGAGAATGGCGGCGGTCAGGGTCGTTTTGCCGTGGTCAACGTGGCCGATGGTGCCGACATTCAAGTGCGGCTTGGTGCGTGAAAATTCTGCCATAAAGATTAGTATTAAGTATTAAGTATTTAATCAAAGAGCCAAAGGCTCCGTTTTCGTCAAACCGGCACAACCCGGTAGACTAAAAACGCGCGTGAAGCGTTAGGGATACTGTAAACGATAAATAAAAAACAGTCAAATGACCGTCTTTATTTGAGTTTTGTTGGACGCTTTGCTATCCTCCGATGACATGAAATACGAGAGCGCACAGAAGAGACCTTATCGCCTGCCTAACATACCATGGATTACTGATACAGAAACACGAAGAAGGATAATTGCGGCGGGAGAGATGAGGGGTGAACCAATGGACATCGCGCACGTCGCTCAAGTTACCTATGAAAGTGCCCGCGGTGTAATACGTCGAAGCGGCGGACTTAAGAAATTTTTGAAGATGATAGGTATCGGATTACCACCGGTCAGTAACGAAGCACGTGATGAAATAACCACGGATGTTAAAAGAAAAATCGCCGAAAGAAAAGCTTCTTTGAAACGCGCCGGAAGAATTCAGAAACATGATGGTGAAACAAACACGCAAGCCCAAAAAAGGAGGCGGATGATAGCAGCCGTACAGTATCGAGAAGAAAGCAAGAGAAAACTCGCTCGCGAGATAGCAGAACTTTTGAGGCAAGGGGCTCACGCAGAAAAAAATCTTGTGCATCGTCAAAGAATTATAAAGGAACGGCAAGCAATTCACACAATAATACAAAGCCAGGGAGCAGACTCTATTCCGTTCATCTCGATACAAAAAATCCGTGCGGCAACAGAAACAGGTAACTTAGAAACCGCTCTCCAATCTATGCGCGATGTGGTAGTAATCCGAGTTGAGGTACCGCCTAAAGGAGAAACGATAGAGCAACAACTATTGCGGAATCGCTATTTGGGAATTGCCTCGGCGTTGCAACGGGATGTGGAACGTGCCGGACGGTCTGCCTCTGCTCTTGGAGAGACGCTTCGTGCCCGAAAAGTATCACGCATTGAACTCCATATGGTGCTACCGACCTCGGATATGTACGCACAAGGAAAATCTCCTTCATTGGTCACAAAGAAAACTCTCTGAAAATGAAACACCGTTGAACACAGCGGATAAACCAACCTATCTCACTGCTCAAGAGTTAAGAGCCTATCCCAATAGGGCCTGGTAACGAGTCAGCAAGCCGTGTGAGCGAGATGCGAGTCGGAGGATTTAACGTATCAAGGATACGTTAAATCCGAGACGAAGCGTCGTAGCCGCATGGTGGCTGGCGCAGTCGCAAAGTTCCTATTGGGATAGGCTCTAAGTACAGGGTGTTGAAACAGCGTCTGGTAAATCAAGAAAAGATTTTGAAAACGATTCTTATTCTGCAGATTGTTCTCGCAGAAACCTTTTAAGTCGGCGAAGTTCTGCCTCTCGATACGCCTTCGCATCAATCGTTTTACGCCGCCAGCTTTGATATCCAGTTTTATTCGGGAATTTATAACGTTTATGCCTATTAGCTAACTTCCTTTCAATTGCCGTAATTTCGCTTCTGAGTACTTTTTGACGTTCCATTGCTTCTGCAGGAGAAGATGGGGTGAGGAACGGTTTTCTCCAATCGAGTTCAGGACGTGGTTTTCTGTTGGACCAAGTTACCCTTATGTTTTCTGCAAAGAATTCTGACATTAATGATTTTTATTTCCTCGCGGCTTTTATGGATTCCGCGACACTTCCCGGCACGACTTCATAGTGGTCAAACTCCATGGTCATGGCTCCCCTGCCTTCGGTCATGGAGCGGAGCGCCGTCGTGTAGCCAAACATCTCGCTCAAAGGTACTTTAGCGTTCACCACTTTCGCAAGTCCGCGGTCTTCCATGCTTTCAATCTGGCCTCGTTTGGAAGTTAAGTGTCCAGTAATATCGCCCATGAACTTCTCCGGCACGACAATCTCTACCTTCATAATCGGCTCCAGAAGAACCGGCTTTGCGCGGTCGGCCGCATCCTTAAATGCTTGGGAAGCGGCTATTTTAAAGGCGATTTCGGATGAGTCCACATCGTGGTACGAGCCGTCAGTTAATGTAACCGACACGTCTTCCATCTTGTAGCCGGCAACGACGCCGCGCTCCATCGCCTCCTTCACGCCCTTCCTGACCGCGGGAATAAATTCCGCGGGGATGACGCCTCCTTTGATGTTATTGATGAATTCAAAATGATCTTCACGGTCCACGTTGTGTTTTACTTTTGCAGTCGGGTCAACGGGTTGAAGCGGCTTGATGGTGATGACCACGTGGCCGTACTGGCCGCGGCCTCCGGTTTGCTTAATGTATTTATTCTCCGCCTCGGCTTCTTTCTGTATGGTTTCGCGGTACGCGACTTGCGGTTTGCCGGTGTCTGCCTCCACGTTAAACTCTCGTTTCATGCGATCCACAAGAATTTCCAGGTGCAATTCCCCCATGCCGGAGATAATAGTTTCCATAGTCTCCTGATCCGAGATAACGCGGAATGTCGGGTCTTCATCGGAAAGTTTTTTCAAAGCCATGCCCATCCGCTCTTGGTCTGCTTTGGTTTTTGGTTCAATGCGCATGGAAACCACGGGTTCCGGAAATTTTATTTTCTCAAGCACGATAGGGTTTGCCTCGTCACAGAGCGTGTGCGATGTTTTTGCATCCTTGAGTCCTACCGCCGCGGCGATTTCCCCCGCAAAGACTTCTTTCACCTCTTCGCGCTTGTCGGCCTGCAGGCGCACGATGCGGCCGAGGCGCTCTTTTGTATCGGTTGAGGAGTTATAGATATATGAACCCGCTGAAACAGTTCCGGAGTAGACGCGAAAGAAGGTGAGCGCGCCCACAAACGGATCCGTCTGGAGCTTGAAAGCAAGCGCGCAAAATGGTTCCGAATCGTCCGCATGACGGACGACCGGTTCTCCCGTTTTCGGATTGATACCGTGTATCGGAGGAATTTCGAGTGGCGATGGCAAATATTCCACGACCGCATCCAAGACCAACTGAACGCCTTTGTTTTTGAGAGCCGAGCCAGTGAACACGGGCACGATGGCATTTGCGATTACCGCCTTGCGGAGAATTTTTTTCAGCTCGGGGACCGAAGGTTGTGTGCCTTCCAGATACGCGTTCATCGCCGCTTCGTCCTCGGAAACTATTTTCTCAACCAATTCCGCGCGATATTTTTCAATATCCGCTTTCATCTCTTCCGGCGGCGCTTCGCGCCGCACTTGATCCCCCATCTCTCCGTCAAAATACACCGCTTCGCGGGTGAGCAAATCCACCACACCCTTAAAATCGGATTCTGCGCCTATCGGCAACTGCATGCGCACGGCCTCCTTGGTCAAACGGTCAAGGATTGAAGCATATGAGCGTTCAAATGACGCGCCGGTTCGGTCCAATTTGTTGATGAAACAGATGCGCGGCACTTTCCCTTCGTCCGCATAACGCCAGTTGGTTTCCGATTGCGGCTCAACTCCCGCCACACCGTCAAACACCACAACCGCGCCGTCCAAAACTCTAAGCGACCGCTTTACTTCAACCGTGAAGTCAATGTGTCCGGGTGTATCAATAATATTGAAACGGATTTTTTTGGAAGTATCTTTCTTGTCAGGCTCCATAGTCGGCGTCCAGAAACAGGTGATAGCGGCCGCAGTAATCGTAATGCCGCGCTCGCGCTCCTGCTCCATCCAATCGGTCGTCGTTTCGCCCTCATGCACTTCCCCTATCTTGTGCTGGCTTCCCGTATAAAAAAGCACGCGCTCTGATGTAGTGGTCTTGCCCGCATCAATGTGCGCAATGATTCCGAAGTTTCGGACTCTATCAAGAGGATAGTCGCGTGTGGCCATGGTTATTTTTTATTTTCTGGTTTTGAAGGTTTGAATTTTGAAGCAGGAAAACGAGCAATTGGATGATTAAAACCTGAAACCAAAATTCCATCTACGTGCGCTTCTCTGACAAAAGTCCCTGTAGACAAATGTTGTTTCCTAGGATCTCGAGGTGCGGTGTTTCCACCTTGAATGACGTCTAGCTTCCGTTGCCCGCCTTCCACCACTCTCGGTGTCCATCCCATAACTACCAAGCCAAGTGTGAGAACGCTCGGTTTGATTCCGCCATACGGTGCACATCATCCCGTTTCTTGATCGCGGAACCTTCGTTCTTTGAAGCGGCAACAAGCTCATCGGCAAGTTTCACATGCATGGGTCTTCCTTTTCCGCTCCGTGCGGCGTTCACAATCCAGCGGAATGCGAGAGAACGTCTGCGTTCAGGGCGCACTTCTTTCGGCACTTGGTAGTTGGCGCCTCCCACGCGGCGTGAGCGCACTTCAATGGAAGGGCTTACGTTCGTGATCGCCGTTTCAAAAACCGCAAGCGGGTCAGCGGATTCGTCGCGCTTCTGTATCTCATCAAGCGCTCCGTAGACAATGGCGCGCGCCTTGGCCTTCTTTCCGTCCCACATGATGGTATTAATGAAGCGCGCCACCAGTTCGGAATGATATTTTCCTTCCGGCACGACGATATTTTTGTTTTTTATCTTGCGTCTCATGA
>DATDST010000061.1:0-15382 GCA_036517815.1 Minisyncoccota bacterium
AGGCAAAGCGTTTCGCAATGAAATCGCCCCGCGCGACTTTATTTTCCGCGTGCGCGAGCTTGAGATAATGGAGCTCGAGTATTTTATTCCGGAAAAAGAGTGGGAAGCGCAATTCGAATACTGGCTTGCGCGCATGCGCGAGTGGTTCTCTGCTCTCGGTTTCGCGCCGGAGAATGTGACAGAAGTGGAAATTCCGGAAGGGGAGCGCGCGCACTACTCCAAGCGCACGGTGGACTTCCATTTCAAATACCCGCATAAGTTCGACGAAATCGGCGGCATCGCATACCGCGCCGATTTCGACCTGAAGAATCATATGGAGGGAAGCGGCGCCGACATGGCGTACTTGGACCCCGCGACGAATGAAAAATCCGTTCCGCACGTCATTGAGCCGACCTTCGGTGTTGGCCGCCACGTGCTCGCGGTGTTGGCGAATGCCTACAGCGAAGACGAGTTAGGCGGGGAGACGAGAGTGGTCTTGAAATTTCCTCCGGCTCTCGCGCCCATCAAGGCTGCTGTCTTTCCGCTTCTTAAAAACAAACCGGAATTAGTCACCAAAGCGCGCGAAGTATATGTTGCGCTCAAAAAAGAAGTGCCGCAGACCATGTTTGACGACAACGGCAACATCGGCAAACGCTACCGCCGGCAGGACGAAATTGGCACGCCATTTTGCATCACTGTTGACTTTGATACTCTCGGTGAGAAGTCGGAACTCACAAATACCGTGACTATACGAGATCGCGATACCGGCTCTCAAGACAGGATGTTGGTTTCCGATGCTATCCAGAAGGTAAGCAGGGCTTGCCACTAGCACTCGTTCGGAAAAGCAATGGCTTGCTTTTCTCTCACTCGCTAAGCGGTATGCAGGGCTTGCTCTTAGCGCTCGCTCGGAAGAAAAACAACTTTTTTCTTCCCTCACTCGCTAAAGAGTGAAAAAAGCGCTAGGATGAGCGGATGGAAGAACGCCCGCTCTCAATAACCATCACCCCCGGAACGGTTGTTATGGCCGTCACTGTCAGTCTTTTGGTGTGGCTACTGTTTTATTTGCAGAGTCTCGTCCTCATCGTTCTGACCGCTGTTGTCTTAGCGTCCGCAGTCGAGCCGGGAGTCGCGTGGTTCATGCGCTACAGAATCCACCGTGTGTTCGCAGTGGCACTCGTGTACCTCATCATTTTCGGGGTTCTTTTCGGCGTATCGTACGCTTTTTTGCCGCCTTTAATTGGCGAGGTTGAGGGCTTCATCTCGCGCTTTCCGGAGTTCCTCGCGTCTTTGAAGATTGACACGCTCTTGTCTCAAGGCCTGCTCGGCACGGCAACACAAGCGGTCACTTCTGATTCATCGCTGACGGACACCCTGCTTCAGTTTCGCGAAGCCTTCACCGCAAGCGGTGAAGGCGCGTTCCGGGTTCTATCCAGCATCTTCGGCGGTGTTGTATCATTTGTTTTGATTATTGTGCTCTCGGTGTATTTCGCGGCGCAAGAAACGGGCATTGATGATTTTTTACGCGTCATCACACCCGTCAAACATCAAGAATACGCAATCGATCTCTGGAAACGCTCACATTATAAGATAGGACTCTGGATGCAAGGCCAGCTTCTTCTCTCCCTTATTATGGGTATTTTGGCATACTTGTGGCTCACTATCCTCGGTGTGCCGTACGCGATAGTGCTTGCGCTTATTGTTGCAATAGCTGAATTGGTTCCTATTTTTGGTCCTATCATCTCCGGGGTCATTGCAGTCGCAGTTGCCGCGTCAAGCGGGGACACGACGGCCGCGCTTCTAGTCGGGGGCGGGTTCGTCATTCTCCAACAGCTTGAGTCGCACCTCATCTATCCGCTTGTGGTGAAAAAAGTCGTTGGGGTCGCGCCGCTTCTTGTCATCCTTGCATTGGTCGCAGGCTCTCAACTTGCGGGTTTCATTGGGATACTCCTCTCCGTCCCTATCGCCGCCGCTATACAAGAATTCGTCTCCGACGTGCAGAGATCAAAAGAGCGGGAACTCGCGCGCATGAGAGAGTAATGGGAAAATTTTATCTCACAACTACGCTTCCGTACGTAAACGACCGGCCGCATATCGGTTTCGCGCTCGAAATTGTGCAGGCGGACGCGCTCGCGCGC
Source organism: Minisyncoccota bacterium (assembly GCA_036517815.1). Classification (GTDB taxonomy): domain Bacteria; phylum Patescibacteriota; class Minisyncoccia; order Phycocordibacterales; family Phycocordibacteraceae; genus Phycocordibacter. The sequence goes on from DATDST010000061.1 coordinate 2,115, forward strand.
TATCGGCGCCTTCTCGGCGACGAGGTGTTTTTTAATTTTGGCACGGACGAACACGGCTCTAAAATCTATCGGAAAGCGCAGGAAGAGGGGAAAGAGCCAAAAGCATACGTCGATGAGTATGCAAAGACGTTCGAAGAGCTGAAACATTCTCTCAATCTCTCCTACAGCGCGTTTATCCGAACGACTGACCCGCACCATGTAACTGCCGCTCAAGAGTTTTGGCGCCGATGTGCAAAAGCGGGAGATATCGAATTGAAGAAGTACAAGACCAAATACTGCGTTGGATGCGAGCTTGAAAAGACAGATTCTGAATTAGTTGATGGCAAATGTCCTTTGCACCCGAATCTAGTGATAGAAATCATCGAAGAAGAAAATTATTTCTTCCTGCTCTCGAAGTACAACCAGAAACTTCTTGATTTTTACAAAGCGAATCCGGATTTTGTAGTACCCAATTTCCGCCTGAACGAAATAATCTCACTTATTAAGAAAATTAAGAAAGAAGGCCTTCAGGATTTTTCAATATCGCGTCTTGCATCCAAGATGCCGTGGGGAGTGCCCGTGCCGGACGACTCCGCGCATGTCATGTATGTGTGGTTTGACGCACTGGTTAGCTACATTTCAACTCTCGGGTGGCCAGAAAATGAGGAGAAATTCAAAGCGTTCTGGCCCGGCATACAGTTTGCTGGCAAGGACCAAGTGCGCCAGCAGGCGGCGATGTGGCAAGCCATGCTTATGTCGGCGGGGCTTCCCAACACGAAGCAGATTTTCATCCATGGGTTTATCAGCGTGGACGGACAGAAGATGTCAAAAAGTCTTGGGAATGTCGTGTATCCGGAAGAGTTGGTCAAAAAATATGGTACCGACGCGGTGCGGTATTATCTTTTGCGCCATGTACATCCGTTTGAGGACAGCGATTTTTCCGAAGAGAAATTTCGCGAGGCGTATAACGCAAATCTCGCGAACGGGTTAGGAAACTTGGTTGCGCGAGTGATGACTTTGGCAGAGAAACATCTTGAAAAGAGCCCGGCATCTCTTGTTGACGTTCACGCGTACATTGCCGGAGCTGGCCTCCATACTTCCGAAGGTCTAGAGAATTTTGAGTTTAACCAGGCCTTGGACGAGATCTGGGGTCGAATACAGATGCTTGATGCGGCCATTACTAAACGAGAGCCATTCAGGTTGATAAAAGATGACCCGGAAGAGGGGAAAGCGCTGATTTTAGATATGGCGGCGCAGTTGTATGGGGTTGCGCTAATTCTTGAGCCATTTATGCCAACGACAAGCAAGGTGATACTGGGGGCCGTGGATGAAAACAAAAAACCAGAGAATCTTTTTCCGCGTTTTATTGATTGATTTTTCATTCTCTAATTGGAGCGAATGGTTGGATAGAGATAAGTGAAAAATATGGAACCGCGCTACATTGATGTCCATTCGCACGTAACCTTCAAAGAGTACGACACGGATTTGCCGGAAGTCTTGAAACGGATGGAAGACGAACGTGTGTGGACGATGACCGTCGGCGTGGACCATGCGACGTCACAAGAAGCGGTAGCTTTTGCGGATACGCACGATGGTTTTTGGGCGACCATCGGCCTTCACCCGACCGATACGGCCGATGAATCGTTTAACAGTTCCATATATGGAACTATGGTGGCACATCAAAAAGTAGTTGCGATAGGGGAGTGCGGTTTAGACTATTTTCGGATTCAAGGAGATATTCCATCAGAGAAAAAACGGCAGAAAGAAGAATTTGAAAAACAACTTGAGTTTGCGATTGAACACGATAAACCATTGATGCTCCACTCCCGCCCTTCAAAGGGAACGTTGGATGCATATGAAGATTTGCTTTCGATTCTTGAGGCACGCAAAAAGGAGGCAGGGGATCGTTTGCGCGGGGATGTTCATTTTTTTGTCGGCAATGTTCCGATAGCTCGCCGTTTTTATGACATAGGGTTTACCACCTCTTTTACTGGGGTTCTCACTTTTGCGCATGAGTACGATGAAGTAGTGCGGTTCGCACCCTTAGACATGATTCTCACGGAGACGGATTCTCCCTTTGCCGCTCCGGAGCCGTTTCGCGGCCGTCGCAACGAGCCGACGTATGTGAAATACGTTGTAGAAGCCATAGCGCGTATCCGAAAAACGGAGCTGGAACCGGTACGAGAGGCGGTCGTCTCGAACGCCAAACGGGTGTTTGCCCTATAGAATAAAGCGTGATAACCTCATCGGACATGATGGAACAGGAGATTGAAACCGAAGGTGGTTTGGTGGACCTTGATGGAGAGGACGAGTCGGAAACGGCTGTTTACGAAGTCAGTTACCACTTAATGCCCGCCCTCTCGGAAGAGGAGCTCGGGAGCATAGTTTCAAAGATTATGGATGCCCTGAAGGCCGAGGGGGCAAATTTTGTGGGGGAGAGATTTCCTTCCAAGATATCCTTGGCATACACGATAGCCAAGCGGGTGGACACCGTCCGGAAGAATTTTGACGAATCATATTTTGGGTGGGTAGCTTTTGAAATCAATAAGAAAGCTCTCCCGAAGATTAAGGAGGGGTTTGATGCTCATCCTTCTATGCTTCGCTATCTTCTTATTGTGACGGACAAAAACGCGGTGGTCGCGGCCATGAGCGGCGGGTCACTCGCAGGGCAGACCATAACGCCTACGGGAGATATCGGTAAGCCGAAGCGCGCCGTTGAGGAAGGGGGCGAAGTGTCGGAAGTAGCTCTGGAGCAGGCGCTACAAACTATCGCAACCGAGGACGCCGCAGTTGCCGAAAAAAGCTCTTGATTCCGCACCTAGACGCTATACACTGAACTCTGTACGCTCATTACATATGTATCTAAACAAAGTTTTTCTCTACGGCAACCTGACACGCGATCCTGAAATACGAGCGCTCCCCTCTGGCGCGCAGGTAGCGTCTTTCGGTATTGCCACAAATCGCGTCTACAAGGACAAAGAGGGGCAGAAGAAAGAAACAGCGGAATTTCATAACATCGTTGCCTTCGGCCGCCAAGCGGAAGTCATAGGCCAGTACCTGAAGAAGGGACGCCCCGTTTTTATTGAAGGCAGAATCCAGACTCGTTCATGGGAATCCGAGGGTAAGAAGAACTATCGAACCGAAATCGTGGTAGAAAGTTTCCAATTTGGTGCGGACGGCGGCAGGGGTTCTTCGGGCACCGGCTCTGCGGCGCCAAGCGCAAGCAAAGGAAAACGCGACGATGTTGAAGTAGAAAGTAGTGGAGGAGAAGAGATAAAATACCCCGCTGAAGACATTAGCCCTGACGATATACCCTTCTAGGAGAAGGGTATCGCAGAAGGTCGCAGACTTAACGCAGAATTACGCAGAAACTAAATACTCAATACTTCATACTGAATACTAACAACCTATGAATACTCCAACAACTCGCTTGCCGAAATACGTTGATTATAAAGACGTGCAATACCTCAAGACGTTTCTGACGCCACACGCGCGCATGGTTTCCGCCCGAAAAAGCGACATGCCCGCAAGCCACCAGCGGAAAATCCGCACGGCCATCAAACGCGCCCGCTTCATGGCGCTGTTGCCGTATATTGCCAGGTAAGATCTTAGATGTCTAACCCGCAAGAATCCAGAGATATCTTTGCTGGTGCAATACAAGCACAGAGGCGTTTAGCTAAACAGCATGCGTCTGCGCACGAAGACGCTTTGGCTCGAATAGCTCGCGGAGAATCTGTGGATCCAGATGTTCTCAATCGTTTAGAAAAGGATGCGCAACGCGCCAGAAAAGTCTTAGGAACGTGTTTAGAGTGCGGCAAATCTGTGTACGCTGATGAGGCGCATGGACTTACTCCAACAGAAGCTTTAATCCATAGCGGTGAAGAACATTAAATGAACGAAGCGCGCTCCGCTGAAACAACTCCTGAAATTTGGCGTACTCCTCGGGAGTGGGCAGACATTCTTGCGCGAGCCTCTGTTATTGCCGAAGTTCGCGTGAGATACCAACGGAGAACACAAAATATTAATGTACCAACACGCAAAATTGGCTATAAAGCAGGAACCATAGAACACAAATCGTTTTTTTATTCTCATAGGAAAAATGGTGAAATACCTTCTGATTTATACAAAAAAGAGTTAAAACCTAAAAGGGGCAATAACGGTCTTTTTGCTTATTCGCGCTCAGTCCAGGTACAAGAACTACACAACACTCTAAATTGGATTTGTGAAATAGGAATTATTTCTTCTACAGACAAAGATAAATGGGCACAAGAAGCCGAACGGCTCTTGTAAATGAGGATTTTCAACCATTCTCTAATTCACCACAAAAGTACTTCCAATTTCTAGACTCACTGCGTGAGTAAGAAATTTAGGTCGCGCGCGAATCAGAGAATGCACTTGTCTTACATAACTAAGTAATGTATTCTCATGGTATGCGCGCAAGCCACCAGCGGAAAATCCGCACCGCCATCAAACGCGCCCGCTTCATGGCGCTGTTGCCGTATATTGCCCGGTAGTTATGGAAAATACGGGTGAACGAGTAATTCCTTTTCTTGAAAGGAACCCCGAACAGATTCCAAAACTCGTGATGACCTTAACTGTAATAAGGATGCTAGGAATAAGAAACGGAACTTTAATTACACCTTCTGGAGATTCTTATTCAGTTGTTGACGGTCTACCTTTTGCTAGAAACGAGATGGGTTGATCTAAGCCTTCTCCACCCGCTCTACGTATTCTCCCGTTGTCGTATTGACGCGGATAATATCGCCCTCATTTATGAACATGGGAGCGTTTACCGTTGCGCCTGTTTCGAGTGTTACTATTTTTGTGCCTCCCTGCACCGTATTGCCTTTAATCGCGGGCGGGGCGTCAGTGACTTTGAGCTCAAGCTTAATAGGGAGAGTAATGCCAATAACTACTTCGTCGAATACTACTGATCCCACATCGCTGTTCTGTTTCAGGAAATGTCCGGACTCTCCAATAACCTCTTCGGGGAGTTTGAAGCGATTTTTCGGATTGTCTTTCTCGCAAAACCAGTATTCGCCCTGCCTGCCGGCAGGCAGGCCCGGTTTTGAATACAGAAATGTAATGTCTTTATATTCAACGTCGGCCTCCTCCACGGTCTCTGCCTGGTGGAAAGAGCGTTCAACCACGCGGCCTGTTTTAAGACTGCGGAGTTTAGTCTGGTTTACCGGTTTTCGCATCTGCATCCGAAACACATGGGATGACAAGACTTCAAATGGCTCTCCCTCGTGGAGGATTATTTTTTTGGGGATGACTTCGCTGTATGAGAGGACGGACATGTAAATCAGGGAATAGGGATTAGTGAATAGGGTATAAGTAACCTCGGCCTCTAATAAAAAGTTGGGACTCAGGAGTCCCACAGGGGCACTATAACCGATTCATGGCTGTTGCTCAAATTGCTACGCTAGGTAGTATAAGGACGATGGAAGAATTATCGTCCTTATCCGATGAAGCGCTCTTAACGCTTTCCTTTAAAAGCCCGAATGCCTTTGAGGTGCTGATGGCGCGTTACCAGAACCAGTTTTTGTCGCGCGCGCAAGCGGTCGTTCGAAGCCGCGATGCGGCAGAGGATGTGGTGCAGGATGCGTTTGTGCGCATCTATCGCTTCGCGCCGCGCTTCAACGGGGATGCGGGGAGTTTCCGTTCGTGGTCTCTCACCATTCTCATGAACGTGGCGCGGACACATTATCAGAAAAACGCCCGTGAAAGGGGACACGTCGCGCCCTTAGACCCCGAGCATTACGAATCCTTGGGGGATGCCACTATTCTTGATAAAGAAGGTCACGAGGGGTATGCGAAAGAAGTCATGGAGCGGGCGCTTCAAAAAGCGCCCGCTGACGCCGCGCATATCCTGCGTCTCGCGTTCATCGAGGATTTGCCCTACAAGGAGATAGCCGAGCGAGAGGGGATTTCAGTGCCTGCCGTAAAGACCCGCGTGCATCGGGCTAAAAAGGTCTTGCGTGATGTTGTAGAGATTTAGAAACCAATAAGCCACTCCGCGAGTTATACTACTTGTCATGAAAACGAACGAAGAAATGAGGCAATACGTGATGCGCCGCGTATGGGGCATGTATGCCTTGCGGTGGCTTGCGCGCCCGTTCATACGGGTTTCGATACTTGCGATTGCCACGGTTGCCATTGTCGGCTCGGTTTCCGTTTCGAGCGTTCTTGCGAACGCAACTCAAAAGACAGACGTTTTCGAGTTTGTGAAATTTGCGCTCTCGGCGTTCATAAACACCCGTTCTGTCGTGCAACTCGCCATTCTCATTCTCGGCGTCATTATTCTGTGGAGCGTCGTCGACCTTACGAAGTCACTTCAGCGCCAGCCGTCTTTGGCGTGACGCTTAGCTCTCCTCCCGCAAGCTTGGCGCGGATTTCCTTCAGTACGGCGCTAGCGATTTTAGGATTTTCCCGAAGAAACGTGCGCGTGGCATCGTAGCCTACCGCAAGTTTTTCACCATTGTATTTGTAGGTTGAACCTGACTTCACGACAAGCCCGTATTTCTCGCCAAGAGCAATAAGCTCTCCCTCGCGCGAGATGCCCTCGTTGTACATGAGGTCGAATTCGGTGGATTTGAACGGAGCCGCCACTTTATTTTTGACCACTTTCACGCGCACGCGGCCTCCTACTACTTCCTCGCCTTTCTTGATTTGCGCGATGCGGCGGATATCCAAGCGAACAGACGTGTAAAATTTAAGTGCTTTTCCTCCGGTGGTGGTTTCAGGATTCCCAAACATTATCCCGATTTGCATGCGTATCTGATTTATGAAAATGACGACCGTTTTTGATTTCGCGACAATGGCGGTCAGCTTCCGCAGAGCCTGGCTCATGAGGCGCGCTTGGCGTCCCATGTGCTGGGCTCCCATATCTCCCTCTATCTCGGCCTTCGGCGTCAAAGCTGCGACCGAGTCAATCACCACAACATCTATTTTCCCGGAGCGAACGAGAGACTCCACGATATCAAGCGCCTGCTCTCCCGTGTCCGGTTGCGATACCAGAAGGTCGTCAATATTCACGCCGAGGCGCTTCGCATATTCCGGATCAAGCGCATGTTCCGCGTCTACGAACGCGCACACGCCGCCTTTTTTCTGCGCTTCGGCGACGATGTGAAGGGACAGCGTTGTTTTGCCGGACGATTCGGGACCGAAAATCTCTATGATGCGCCCGCGCGGCACCCCGCCGATGCCGAGCGCCCAGTCGAGGCCGATAGAGCCGGTGGGGATCGCATCCACGCCGGTTTTGGGGTGCGTGCCCAAGGTCGTTATGGCTTCATCACCGAACTTGGTTTTGATGGAGGCGATCATTTCGTTGATGGCGGCTTTCTTCTCCGAAATTGGAGCGTCCTTTATTTTTTCAGTCTTCTTTTTTGGTGCCATGGGATTCGGTTACCACGCTTAAGCTTTTTGTAATCTCGCGTCCGAAACGGTCTGTGGCCGCGATGACTATGGCAGTATACCCCAAGGGGTACGCGCGCCGAACCAAGAACGACCCGTCTTCGTTTATGGCTGTAGGGTTCTCGTTTATGGTGAGATACGACACCCGCGCGGTCTCTCCGTGTATGCGGGTGAGCCCGTTTTCACTCTCCGCCGATACTTTGAGATACGGTCCTTCGAGGTAGGGAAGCGCGGCATACAGGCTGTAGCCAAAGAGGAGGGCTATGGCGGAGCAACCGAAGAGAATCGCCGCCAAGCGCGGCGTGAAAACGATGTTACGCGGCGGTCTCATCTTCGCTTGCATCCGCATTTCCCGAGTGTGTTTCGGTCAAGACTTCCCGCGGCCTGGCCCCGTCTGCCGCACTGATCATGCCTTTTTCTTCAAGGATGTCCATCAGCCGCGCCGCTCTCGCATAGCCGATCCGTAATTTTCTCTGAAGGAACGACGTTGATGCTTTCCCCGCCGCCTCGACCGTCTTTTTTGCTTCTTCGAGCAGGTCGTCGTCCACATCGTCTTCCAAACTTGCGCTGAAAATCGCATTTGGCGACTCAACCGCAGTCCCTGAAAGAGTGATCATGTCTACTGACGGTTCGTTATGCTTCACGATATAGGAGACGACCCCTTTCACTTCATTCTCGGAAATATATGCCGTCTGGATGCGGTGGGGTTTTCCCATGTCGCTCGAGAGGTAGAGCATGTCGCCCGCACCCAAAAGCTTTTCTGCTCCGGCCCCGTCAAGGATGGTTCGGGAATCCACTTGGCTCGCCACCTGCATGGCTATGCGCGCGGGGACGTTTGCTTTGATGAGTCCAGTGATGACATTCACGCTGGGGCGCTGTGTTGAGAGGATGAGGTGGATGCCCACGGCCCGGCTCATCTGCGCCAAACGGACGATAGCCGCTTCGAGCTCTCTCGGGTAGCTCTGCATGATATCGGCCAGTTCATCCACCACGATGACGATGTAGGGCATCTGATCCACTCTGGATTCCGGATCCCGGTTTTCAGAGGCCGGAGTAACGATGTTCTCGTGGTATGACTGGATGTCGCGGACGGAGCTTTTCTCAAGAATGTCATATCGGCGTTCCATTTCTTTCGCCGCCCACTTGAGGGCGAGTATTGCTTTCTTTGGTTCCGTGATGACGGGGGAGAGGAGGTGCGGGATGGCGTTGTAGAGAGTGAGTTCCACCCGCTTCGGGTCTACCATGATGAAGCGCAATGACGCGGGGCCGTTGCGGTACAGAAGCGAGGTGATGAGTGCATGTATGGCGACACTATTGTGGTTTATGAAACCGTTGCCAACGAAGGAGTTCGATCCGGGGACTTCGAAGTCGTATCCGATGCCATTGGTCTTTTCTATCTTTGCTACCCGAGCCCAGTAGAAATTATCCTTGCGAATGCCGGCTATTTTTTGGTACTCGCCGGAGCCGGCCAGAGGCTCATAGAAAGTAGCGATTCTTTCAAGCGCTTCATAGGAAGGATTCCGAACCCCTGCATTGTAACTCCGCAAGCTTCTGAATGCATATTTCGGCACCAATGCGTCTGTCTGGTACTGCCAACCCGCGTTGGTGATCCGCGCAAATGCTGTACGATACATCAGCGACAATTTTTTAAGGGTTGGTGCCAGAGTCGGTATGGTGTTTTTATTCGTATTCCTTTTGCGCGCAAGCACGTGTTCAGCCTTGTCTTTCTCTTCGTTCGTCAAAAAGCCGATTTCTGCCGCATACAGGGCGAAATCGGCACCATATATCGCGAGCCGCCAATACGCATTTTGTTCGTAACCTTTTACTTTTTTTGGATGCACGCTACTGACAATGCCAAAATTGAGTAGGATGATTTGTAGCTGTTGTATAAGCTTTTCATTTGCGAGTGTTATCTCAAGTCCCATGAGCGGCGAAATATGACCATCGTTCCTTATGAGTCCCTGAACGAATGCCTTGATTACTTCCGGTCCAGACTGGCGAATTGATGTAGGTATTTCTTTCTCCTGCGCCCTTACCGACTTCAAGCCAAGAGAGCTAAGGAGTTCCTTCAACTGTTTTCTATGGACAATAATATCTTTCGCTTTATTGCTTGAGCCGGATTTGGTGGTAGTTGATCCGGTGATACCGAAGAGATCTTTTAGTAGTGTTATGTATATACCTATCACTTCTTCATTCGCTTGGGTATATACGATTCTGTTTTTGATAGTCAGACCGCCGTCCGCAGTCAGAAGCCCCATGAAGAGTCCCAACTCCCTTGTCATTTTCGCAGGGATTCGTATGCCCCGTGCCTTATTGGTTTTGTGTAGCTCTGGCGTGAAGTCGATCCGTATATCTTCTCCAAATAGTTTAGATCCACGGGAAATGGCCACATATTCTCCGACCCGTATTGTTCCGCCGCTTTGCCAGCGCATTGCACCGTCTTGTAAGACCCACAGAGGATGCTCCTCGGTAATGTCAATAGAGAATCCTTCTTTTGTCGTGATTTTGTAGAAATCACAAATTCCGTTGTTGTAGTTCTTACTGGTGGTTTCCACGCCGTCTCTCGTGGCTACTCGCAATGAGTAGTCAATGTCCGAGTTAAGAGGAAGAGGGCAAAGCTCGTCGAATGTAAGCATGCCCCTCTCGCTAAATACATAGGTATTCTTGCCGCACGTTTTCCCGGAACCCGTGGCCCCCGCAACCAAAAGGTGCGGCATCTTGGTGATGTTTGCAAAATGCGATGCGCCTGCGATGTCGCGGCCCAAGGAGAAGAGAAGCGGTCTCGGGTCATTCTGGAATTTGTCTTCGGACAGAAGCGATGCCAATCCTACCGTCGCTTTCCGCATGTTTGGCACCTCAATGCCGACCAAGGACTTGCCGGGGATGGGCGCTTCAATGCGCACGGGGTGTGCGGCAAGCGCGAGCTCAAGATTGTTCTGGAGAGAAAGTATTTTCGAGAGTCGCACGCCTTCCGCCGGCTTCAGAGCATAGCGTGTAACGGAGGGGCCGATGGAGACCTCGTCCATTTCCACGGTGATGCCGAAATTCTGTAGCGTGCGTTTTATCAGATTTGCATTCGCTTTGATATCGCCGACTTCCGGCTTTCCTTTGTCACGCTCCAAGAGCGACAGGGGAGGAGGCGAGTACGCGGTATCCGCCGGCGCGAATTGGATGCCCTCTAACACCTCCGCAGTTTCTTCTCGGAACGCCTTTTTTGCCGGTTTTTTTTCTCGCAGAGTTTCCTCTTTCTTTCTGGTTTCCTGCGTTTGATTTTCTACCCCCGTTTCTTTGTACGGGTCCGTGATGACCATCGAACTGTCCGGCGTTCTTTTTAGGAATTGCAGGAGATAGGAAAGTAGCTTCTTCGGCAGAGAAAACGGCGTATCAAGCGCAATGAGGCTCCCCGCGATTGCAATGCCTCCCAAGATGACTACGGCGAAGCCGGTATCAAACAAAAAAACGAACGGAGTACCGACCCAGTGTCCTGCGATACCGCCGCTCTCATTTACGATGGAGAGGACCGAAATGCCGGCAAGGAAAAGCACCGTTGCTCCCAGAAGGCGCGTACCGGAAGCTCCGGTCTCTTTTTCACGCATCAATCCGATAGCGAAGAGCATCAAGGAGAGGGGGATAAGAAAATAACCGACACCAAAAAAACCGCTCAATGTCTCATAGAGAAGTTTTCCCGCAACCCCCGCTTGTCCTATGGGGGCGACGAGAAAGAGGAGAGTTGCGAGGATCGCGAGAACAGCATAGATACTGCGGGCGGTTTCTGGTTTCAAAGAGAACGGGATATGGGGGACAGACCATCCGGAAGACTTCGGCTTTTTTGCCATGATGCACGGATTTTAACACGCCTAATCTCCTATAATACTAATGCCGACTATGCTCATCATTCTGTATACGCCATACGCGGAGCCTCTCCGCATGAGGCATCAAGCATCCTCTTTCTCCGTAGTTCAATCCTAATTCAGTGCCTCTTTCTTAAACTGTGGACATACGATGTCCACAGTTTCTATGCGGGTACGGTTTCAACAGTACGATGCTGGTTATTCTAGATAAATTTGCATTATGATAATAAAGGGCATACAATTTTATTGTCTTTTCTTATATAAGCCTTTTAATTATACTGTCTCATATGATAAAGGACAGTAAAAAAGACGACCGAAATGAAAGAGATAATGTTTTAAGCCATTTTCTTAATTTTACTAATTCTATCTCAAATGAATATCGTACATTTTTAGTTAAAAAGTGCGAGCGTTTAGCATCTGCCCTATACGTCATAACGGGATTTATTGAGCCGCAAGACCCTGTCCGCCTGAAGCTTCGATCCACCGCTCTTGATCTCATAACTCAATCCTCACAGCCAAACCAAAGCTCTTCAGAGGTCTTTGGGGCGCGGTGCGCCGAGATTGCGGCCCTTCTAGAAACAGCAAAATCAGGGGGTCTGGTCTCTCAAATGAATGCCTCTCTTATTTGTGACGAGTATGCGTCTTTGGCCATCTTTTTTTCAGACCACAGGCCTACTATTATGGACCAAGGCAACTATGTGGGGAAGGATCGCACTCCCGTTCCTAAAGGACTTAAAGGACAATTAATGTCTGCTAGCAGTCCGTTAGCTTCTTTAAGAGACAATAAAAACGATACTCATAAAAGACAAGATGAAAGAAAATCGTTGATAGTTAAGGTTTTTAATAAAAAAGACAATGTATCCATAAAAGACATATCATCAGAGATTAATGGATATAGCGAAAAGACCATACAAAGAGACCTTATATCTCTTGTCCGAGAAGGTATATTGAAACGAGAAGGGGAAAGGCGGTGGAGTACCTATCACAAGGTTACTCCCGAGGACAAGAAGCTCAAATCGCCGGAAGTTGATCTTTGAGCACTCTAAACCCCTTCATGAAATCCCCTTCATGCTTTTTTCGTGTCTTCTTTTATATAAAGATACACGGCCTTTGACTTTTTTGCCTGCTTTCGTTACCATGGCCGTTGTGGACAGAAATCTCTTTTAGCTCGAAATAGGCCTCCAGAAAGGGGCTTTTCGTGTTATTTGTCCACATGTGCCACCCTTGCTTCCTACAGAGGGTGTATGGCGGGCATATAATGAGAGAACTTCCGAAATGGTCTTCCGGTTTCATTTCATTTGTTGTGGTGAGATGCAGCCATTCCGCACGATTGTCCTTTGTCATCGAGACTGTGATACGAAATGAAGCACGCACAGTAGTGCGCGCTTCATTAATCTTTAATTCTGTACGGAAGCACTTTCCCGAAACGGATGGACGGTTGAACGACATTTTCCTTTCTTGCCATTGACCCTCGAAGTATCGAGGTTGATGGAAACAATGTTGTGGTTACTTATGCGCGCGCGGAGAAGAAAAATATTTTCTTTCGAGCAAGCGATAACAGAAAACGCAACACTTCAATGTGTTTATTAACAGATATGATGTCATTTTGAAACCGGAATCCGGAATCTAAATGGCGAACCCGCATCATCCTTACACCTTTATTAGTAAACGTGAGAGTGATGCGTTACATCAATAATTACTAACGTAGAATTATGACTTCAATTGCAAACAATTCTGTCGCACGAATCGCGGCGGTTGCAGTAGGCATGGTTTTGATTTTTTCGTTTGCGGTTCCTGCACAAGCTGCAGGGCTCACGGAAGTTCAAATCCAGAACATCATCAACCTTATACAAGGTTTTGGTGCTGATGCTGCCACACTCGCAAATGTTAATGCAGCACTTCGCGGCCAAGCGACCACGCCGTCTCCAACGACTGGCGGCGCTTGCCCAGCGCTCTCTCGCTCTCTGCAACAGGGTATTTCGGGTGCGGATGTCCTGGAGCTTCAGGTATTCCTGAACGGCT
>DATDST010000062.1:0-3024 GCA_036517815.1 Minisyncoccota bacterium
GCTCTTCTTTTCGAAGCAATGCGTACGCGCGGCGGTAGATTTCGGTGGTCGTCATGCCCTCTTTGACTTCCGCGCCAATCGCACGCGCCACGTGTTCGGCAAGCGCGGGGTCTGCTCCAACGTTTTTCATAGAAAGCGCAAGTTTCTCAATATGAAACTCCTCCCGCTCCCCGTTTCCTTTTATGACAATCGACATTTTCATCCTATAATAGCACCGCCGAGGCAAACCTCTCCCTTCACATCATAGAAGACAAGCGACTGGCCGGAAGCCATGAGCTGTGGCTCCTCGAATACCGCCCGCAATGTCAAGGTGTCACCTTGACATTGAACCGGGAGGAGTGGCTGGCGGTAGCGATACCGGCCGAGGATGAAATCCCGCGGCGTTTCTTTTGATATCCAATGCGCGCCCTCTATCTTGAATTCTTTTTTGGGATGTTCGCCCAGAGGTTTTTCAGAGACGACTAGAGAATTCTTTTGGACATCCTTCTCAACAATGTAATGACGCTTTTCAAGCCCGCCGAGCGGAATGTGCTCGCCTATCGTATAAAACCACACCCCCTCGTGCTCCCCCAGTTTTTTCCCATCAGTTCCATATATGGAACCGATGGTCGTTGGCAAGTAGCGTTTTAAAAACGCCCGCATGTCCACGTGGCCGAGGAAACACAAACCTTGCGAGTCTTTGCGTTCGGCATTGGGAAGTCCGGCTTTCCGCGCAATCTCCCGCACTTCGGATTTTTCAAATCCACCGACGGGAAATAGCGTGTGCGCCAAATCATCCTGCCCCAGCGTCCACAAGAAATATGTCTGATCCTTCTCTTTGTCTTTACTCACCCGTAATTCATCATATTTAGACGTCGGACATCTAAATATTGAAGCATAGTGGCCGGTCGCTATCATCTCCGCGCCGTCCGCTTTCGCTTGCTTCCAAAACGCGCCGAACTTGATGGTGCGATTGCACATCACGTCTGGATTTGGGGTGCGGCCAGCTTTGTATTCCGAAACAAAATAATCAACGACATCCCGTTTATATTCTTCCGAAAGGTCGTAGGTAACAAAAGGAATCTGAAGATGCGCCGCAACCCGCATGGCAGACAATCTGTCTTCCGCGCCGGTGCAGGGTAAAAAATCAGGCTCCCAGCCCTTTATGAATGCGCCTATGACCTTGTGGCCTTCTTTTTTAAGCAGGTACGCGGAAACCGCGGAATCAACTCCGCCAGAGAGTCCTACAAAAACGGTTGCCATCCAACTAGGGTATAGCGACTATGGTTTAGCGTCTAGAAGGTCATTTACTTTCCAAGAAATAGGTAAGAGGGTATTTGAAAAATTTTCTCCAATATCGGCAATAACAGGGTTTCCCTTTTCTGTAGCGGCGACGAGTGCGTCTAACTCTCTTTCTGCTTCTTTATCTCCATCTCTCGCTTTGCGACTTAATGCAATACCTCTCGACATATTCGATTGATCTGTTCCTGACTCCGTGCACTCCAGAGCGTTTATTACGTTTCGTATTTCATCTAATCTGCCATCAAAAAGCCGTAGTCCGATTTTATCTTGTTTAATCTCTTCCGGGAATTCTCTGCTTTCTAGATATGCTCGTGGAAGTTTTTCCCAATCTCGATTTTTCATTTCCTGCACTGCGTATGCGGTCGTAAGTGTTGCCGCAAGCGCGTAGCGCTGATAGAGAAAAGGCAATACTTCGTTTGCATGAGTCCAAATAGCAAGCAAATCGTTAGGACTAAGTTCAAATGAACCTAGTGCGACAAATTCATCCGCTAAAAATCCGAACTTCTTTCCAACGTCAACAGAATTCAGACTGTCTTCTTTAGAAAACGCTCTATGCTCCGTCGTCATGCGGGCGAGGGCTGGTGCGTGACGCTCCAATACAGAAATTATCGGATGACGTATGCCTTCTCCTTTTCCCGCGTGAGGGTTTTCCGATTTGATTGCCATAAGAATGTTATTGAAGATTCTACGTCTCTTTTTCTAACACGTCAACTCGCTCGAAGGCCCTACACTAAAAATACGCTATAGCGTATTTTTAGTGTAGGGCCGCTCTATAACGACCTACGAGATCGTTAGTTGCGGGCTTTTGCTTTATTGGCAAGATGATCTTCGTAGGTACGCGCGTAGTAGATGTTCCCCTCTTGGTCCGTAAGGTAATAGAGATACGGGCTCTCGATGGGAGTAAGTGCGGCTTGAATAGCGTCCAGCCCGGGATTGTTTATGGGAGTGGGTGGCAGGCCTTTGTATTTATATGTATTGTAGGGCGAATCAATCGTCAAATCCTCAAAGGTCGGGCTGTAGGTGTCGCGATTGAAGATGTAGCCGAAAACCGCGTCCACCTGAAGCGGCATGCCAATTTCCAGCCGCTTCCACAAGATGCCCGCAATCGTGCGGCGCGTTTCCATCTGGCGCGCCTCTTTCTCCAACAAAGACGCCATGATAAGAATGTCAGGACTTCCGCGTATGTTTTCGGTTCGCTTCGCGAAGTTATCCTTCATGGTTCTAATCACTTCTTCGGGGGAAGTCGCCGGGAGGAAAAAATACGTGTCAGGAAAAAGATACCCCTCATCGCCTCTGGCAATCGCGATGAACTTCACATCGTCAAACGCCACAAGATTCTGTTTCAAAATCAGAGCGATCTCCCGCACGGAAGATCCTTCGGGAATGGTGACCCGCACGGGCGTAACCTTTGTGATGCCGCGAGTCAGTCGGTACGCGATTGAAAACACGTTTTCTTTTTCAGGAAACACATACACATCGGACAAAACACCCGCGCGCGGGCTTTGGGTACGCACGATCCACGAGAAAAGACGCGGTGAGCGAATAAGCGATTTTTCACCCAGAAGTTCGGAGACCGCGGTTATGGACAAGCCGCTCTCTATCTTCACAACTGCGCCTACAGGAAAGCCCGCAGGCGCCCGCATGAATCCCGCATACAACAGAAGAACAGAAAACGCACCAATACCCAGAACAATGAAAATCTTCTTTTTGTTCCATTTCGAAACTCCCACCTCTTCGCTCGGA
>DATDST010000063.1:0-10723 GCA_036517815.1 Minisyncoccota bacterium
GGCGGGCGTGCCGTACGAGATGCTGAACGCCAAGAACCATGAGCGGGAAGGGGAGATCATAGCCCAAGCGGGAAAGAAGGGCGCGGTCACGGTTGCAACCAACATGGCCGGTCGCGGCGTTGATGTGAAATTGGGGGGGAATCCCACTACGCCCGAAGCGTATGAAGACGTGAAGCGGCTTGGAGGACTGTATGTTGTCGGCACCGAGCGGCATGATGCCCGGAGGATAGACAACCAGCTCCGCGGCCGCTCCGGCCGCCAAGGAGATCCGGGCGAGACGCACTTTTTCGTATCTCTTGAAGACAAGCTTATGCGCATATTCGCGTCTGACACCGTGAAGTCTTTAATGGGGCGGCTTGGCATTCCGGAAGACGAACCCATTCAAAGCAGGATGGTGACGCGTTCCTTGGAGTCCGCGCAGGAGAAGATTGAAGGAGTAAATTTTGACTCGCGCAAACATGTTCTCGGGTTTGACGATGTCTTGAATCATCAGAGAGCGGCTATCTACGCGCGCCGTAAAGCGGTCTTAGCCGGCGATTACGCGTCGCTCCTCTCAACTGCACGCGGACATCTTGAGAATATGGGGGCTGAGGCGGATATACTCGCGAAGAAAGAAGAAGAACTTGGGCAGGGGGCGTTTGAGGCAAAACTGCGGCGGCTTCTTCTGCAGGCCTATGACTTGTTCTGGATAGAACACTTGGAAACCATGGATTATTTGAGGGGGTCGGTCAACCTCCGCTCGTACGGTGGCAGAGATCCGTTCATAGAGTATCGGCGAGAAGGCCTCAAGCTCTTCAAGAATCTGGAACAGTCGCTCTCGGCTTTCGTTGCGGACACGATCCCGCGCATTGGCGCCGCGCCTGTAGGCGTGGCGCCAATGGTTCGCCTCGCCTCTCTTCCGAAGGGCATCGCCAAGATCGGCCGGAACGACCGCGTCACGATAACAAACGGGACTGAAACAAAAGAAATAAAATTTAAGAAAGCCGAGCCGCTCTTAGCGCAAGGCTGGAAGCTAGTTCACTAGGCGTGTGTGGCAACAGTGCCATACACTATCCATACGCTATAGCGTATGGATAGTGTATTATGATGCGGCGTATGGGAAATATTGAAAAAGAATCTCGAGCGCGCAGAAGAAAAACGAATCTGAAGAAGATTCTCCTGGAAACATTGTTTGTTGGTGGTGTAGTAAGCGTTGCACTTCTCGCTCCCAATGCGATTGGTGTGATGAAACAGTACGGATTCATTCCTTCTCCGCGCCAGAAAACATCTCTGACTATCGCTCGCGACCGTCTTTTGAGAAAGGGATTTATTGAAAGAAAAGAAGGTATGCTTCGTATCACTGCAAGGGGAGAGCGGGAACTTCGCATGCTTGATAGCGGCTCGTACCGACTTAAAAAACCACGGCACTGGGATGGCCGATGGCGGATTCTTATTTTTGATATACCCGAGCGGCGGAAGTCCCTTCGCGACAAACTTCGTCTAACACTTCTCTCCGTGGGATTCGTGCGCCTGCAGGACAGCGTCTGGTTGTATCCGTATGATTGCGAGGATTTTGTCGTTTTGCTGAAGTCCGATTTCAAGATTGGCAAAGATATGCTGTATCTTATCGTTGACGCGCTCGAAGGCGACCAAAGGTATCGCAAACTTTTTGGTTTCTCGTGAGAGTGGGTGGCAGGGGAAAGAAGCAGCACTCGTTCATACATGGGGGAACCACTACACTATCTCAACGCTATAGCGTTGAGATAGTGTAGTATCAGTACTCCCGAAAAAGTGAGTGATGGTATACTACATACATGGATTTCCTTGTTCGTTTTCTCGGTGCGACGCTTGCCGTCTTACTTGCGGCCTATCTTATTCCGGGCTTTGTAGTTTCCGGCTTTTATACCGCTCTTATCGTTGCTTTGGTCCTTGGGGTCTTAAACATCACCATCAAGCCGATACTGGTTCTCCTCACGCTTCCGCTCAATCTGCTGACCTTGGGTCTTTTCTCTTTCGTCATCAATGCTGCACTCCTTCTTTTCATTGCGTCGTTTGTCGAGGGTTTTACTGTCACAGGGTTCGTTCCGGCGCTTTTGGGCGGCGTGGTAATCGCGGTGGTGAATTGGATTGTGCACGAATTCGTATAAGTGCGATACTAATATACGAATTCATGCGAATGATACGAATGGGCATCAGTTCCATATATGGAACTACAATCTTTTGATTTTATTCGTATCATTCGTCCCGATTCGTACATAATTCGTATCATGGCGTTTGTAGATGAAATAACCATCTCTGCGTCCGCAGGACGAGGCGGTGACGGCGTTGTGCGCTGGCTCCATGAGAAGTTTCGCGAGTTCGGGGGCCCATCCGGCGGCGATGGTGGGCGGGGAGGCAACGTGCGCGTGAAGGCGGTGCGCGATATCGCGGCGTTGGCTCGCTATAAATTTGAAAAGAAATTTCATGCGGAAAACGGCGGGGCGGGCGGTAATAAAGAAATGCACGGTAAAAACGGCGACGATCTCGTTCTTGTGGTCCCGGTGGGGTCTGTGGTTACCAATAGAGAGACAGGGGAATCATTTGATCTTGCCACAGATGGGCAGGACGTAATTATTCTCAAAGGTGGACACGGAGGGAAAGGAAACGCACATTTCAAAGGTTCCACCAATCAATATCCCACTGAATTTACAAAAGGTACCATTGAAGAAACAGCAGAACTTTATATCGAATTAAAACTTATTGTTGACGCGGGATTCATAGGATTACCGAACGCGGGGAAATCGTCTCTGTTGAACGCGCTTACGAATGCGGGCGTGAAAGTAGGGGATTACCCGTTTACAACGCTTGATCCTAATCTCGGTGCATTCAAAGGATTTATCCTCGCCGATATTCCAGGATTGATTGAGGGCGCATCCGCAGGAAAGGGGCTCGGACACAAATTCTTGCGTCATATCGCGCGCACGAAAGTACTGATACATTGCGTTTCTTCAGAACATGAGGACCCGCTTGCGGTGTATCAAACCGTACGCACGGAGCTTGTTGCTCACGATCCCGCGCTCTTGGAAAAACCGGAATTGGTTTTTCTCACCAAAGCGGATGTAGTTTCCGAAAATGAGCTGGAAAAGAAACTGGCGGTTTTAAAAAAGAAAAAGATTACCGCAACGGCCGTCAGCATTCTTGATGACGCATCCGTAAAGCAGGCAGCTGGCGCGATTGCGCGCGCCCTTGGCATGAAATAGCGCTTGACCGGCATCGCATAAGGCCTGTTACCAAATCGCATTCCGCGCCGTATACTATAGGCAACATGAAAATCACCTCGGTAGAAATGATGCATGCGGACGCCGGGTGGCGGCCGTGGTCTTTTGTAAAAATCATGACTGACGAGGGGCTTGTCGGTTGGTCTGAATGCACTGATTCACACGGCTCTCCGCGCGGTATGGCCGGCGTCGTTGAGGATATGAAGCCGCTTCTTATAGGGCAAGACCCCCGCGAGATAGAAAAACTGATGTGGCAGATGCACTCTCGCACACGCCAGAGTCCCGGCTCCATCATTCAGAAAGCGCTCGGCGGAATTGAGAATGCGCTCTGGGACATTAAGGCCAAAGCTTTAGGGGTTCCTGTGTACGCACTTTTCGGAGGGCCGGTCAGAGAAACGCTTCCTTTGTATTGGTCGCACTGCGCCACCTCACGCGTTCGAGCGTGGCAGATGGTGAAAAAACCGCAGATACAAACGTCTGAAGACGTGAAGAAATTCGGCGAGGAAGTGCGAGCATCGGGATATAAGGCGGCAAAAACGAATATCGGAATATTGGGGGACAATCCGCACGTGTACATGCCCGGTTTTTTCAAAAGTGCAGGGGACCCGGCACTGAACGCGGACAAACCCGTTATGGATGCGATAGACCGTTGGGTTGGGGCTCTCACGGAAGCGTTCGGCGATTCGGTGGGGCTTGCGCTTGACCTTAATTTCAATTTTAAAACCGAGGGCTATATAAAAATCGGCCGGATGCTGGAGAAATACAAACTGCTGTGGCTTGAGATAGATACCTATGATGCGGACGCTCTGCGGATGATAAAAGATTCCATACGGATGTCCATCACTTCCTGCGAAAATTTGTATGGCAGAGGCCAATACCGTCCGTACTTTGAACGCCACGCGATGGACACGGCGTCCATAGATATTATCTGGAACGGGTTTGCGGAGTCGGTGCGTATCGCGAACATGGCAGAAACCTATGAAATGAACGTGAGCCCTCACAACTACAACGGACACCTCTCCAGTTTCATCAGCGCGCATTGGGCGGCCTTGGTGCCGAACCTGAAAACAATGGAGATAGACGTGGACGATGTGCCGTGGCGGGAAGATTTGTTCACAGCCGCACCTCAAGTAGTGAGCGGCGAAATGAAAATCCCCACGGCTCCCGGATGGGGATGCGATGTGCGTGAAGACGTTATCCGCGAGCACCCATGGCCGAAAACTTGAACATAGGAATTCTCGGAGTCGGAGCCATTGGTACATTTCTCGCAGCGCTTCTCTCGAGCAAAGGCTTTTCTGTCATTTGTATTACCAAAGAAGAGCAAGTAATTGTTTTCAATAAAAACGGCCTTCGGCTTGAGAGCCCTCTATTTGGAACTATCACTGCACACCCTCGCGCTAAAGCTTCCGTAAGTCAGCCGCTTGATATTCTGTTTGTAACAGTTAAAAGTCCTTTTCTTGAAGACGCTCTTGCGCGAGTACCTCGCGAGCATCTCTCACATGCCGTTGTGATTCCCCTTATGAACGGCATCGGCCACATTGAACGCATCCGCTTTGCCCTAGAAGCTCCTGTTATCGTGGGCACTATAGGTTCGATAGAAGTCGCTCTTGTCGCTCCCGGAATTGTTCATCAAATACTCCCTCAAATACCCCGCGTTGAGCTTGCATCTAATAGTGGAGTCAACACAGAACACATTAAAAAAATCGCCGCACTAGTATCGTCTGTCGGTATAGATACGATTATTCGAAAAACTGAAGCGGAGGTAATATGGAAAAAACTCGTCCGACTTCACGCAACCGCATCGGTAACAGCCCTTTCCCAGAAGTCGGTTGGTGAAGTTTTAAAAGATGTTTCTTTGAACTCACTGCTTCACTGCCTCGTAGAGGAGGGGGTAGCTATTGCTCGCAAAGAGGGAGTAGCAATCACTGTTGAAGAAGTGCTTGCTGATATAGCAAAACTTCCAGAAGACCTTAAAACTTCTCTTCAAAAAGATATCGCGCAAGGCAAGCCTTCAGAACTTGAGGCGATTACAGGAGGCGTGATGAGAAAAGGGCATGCGCTTAGCATTCCTTGTCCTTGCACAGAACAAATATATGCGCTCTTGCATGAGAAGATACGCTCTGGCATAACGAAAGCATGAACACTGATCGCAGAGTACTCGGAATCGTCGGTATCCGTTCAGGCTCCAAAGGAGTGCCGAACAAGAATATCCGTCCGCTTGCGGGGAAACCCTTGGTGGGGTGGATACTGGAGACGGCTCAAAAATCAAAATATATTAACCGTCTTGTGGTCTCGACTGATTCTGAAGAGTATGCCGCGGTTGCACGGATATATGGCGCGGAAACGCCATACCTGCGCCCCGCAGAACTTGCCACAGATACTGCACCCGAATTTCTCTACGTGAAGCATATGGTGGAATATCTCAAAGAGCATGAAGGATATGAACCGGATATTGTGGTTCGCATGATGGCGACCGTTCCCTTGCAGACGGCAGAAGACATAGATGCCGCGATAGAAAAAATAGTGAATGACCCGCAAGCGGACTCCGCGGTCGTGATTGCGGAGGCGCGCCAGCATCCGATGAAAGCGCTGAAAATAATTGATGACGGCGCCGGCGGTAAAAAATTAGTTACGTATTTCACCGAGAGTGGTAGGGAAGTCACACCCTTGGCGCGACAGAAATACGAGAAGGCATACTTCCGCGCAAATGTTATCGCATGCCGGACTCCGGTCATTTACAACACTGACTCACTCACGGGAGACACCGTGCGTCCATACATTATTCCGCAGGAGCGAGCGGTGGATATTGATAGTGAAGCGGATTTTGCCATTGTGGAGGTGCTTTTGCAGAAGTAGCCGTAGGTATTGTATTTTATAGTTTTTGTGATATGGTATTGGAATGTCGAAGGAGGTTTTTCGGCCTAACGATCATAGTAATTTCGACCCGGACTGGGGGGTTATAACCACAGCAGATGCTCAGAAAAAGTACGGTGCACAGGACCCAGAACAAGTTCATACAGCGATACGCGGCGCAGCTAATCTTTTTTTCCCACGCGAGACTGTTGTAGATATTCGTATCCCCAAAAACCGTCTTGAATTTAGTAGTCGCAACTTCCTCGTTCGCCTTTCTAACGCACTTGCCCAGGAGAGGCTTGTGGTTCTGAAGTAGCACGTCAAATTCCCCCGCGAACTCGAGAGTCTTCAAATTTTACGGACCATTACCCGGTACCTTTTTGAGCACAGCCATCCGGTCATGCTTCCCCTTGGAGAGCCAGTTAAGGTTGGTAACGACTATTGGGAATCTTTCGACAATGTCGAAGGCACCGGTTTCCGGGGAACAGCCGTTGAACTCAAAAACGTCGCAACCGCTTTTGCCCGCCTTCATAAAACGCTCGCTTCATACCCTTATCCTAAACACTTTGCACAAAAGGATCTTATGGAGCAACGCCGTCTCTCATGGGATGCGGAAAAGTTTAAAGAAAATGTCTTCAAGTTTGCAGAAAATGAATATGCGGAGACTCTTGCCAAGAACGGTGACAATTTGGAAGACGCTAAAAATAATATTCCTTGGAGTGTCGCTCTCCATAACAATAAGGCGTTGCTTGATAGAATGATGGATGATGTTTCGGCTCACAAAGATACATTAGCCAAAGCGCCGCAACAAGCAACGCATGGCGATCTGCATCCTCACGAAGTTATCATGCGGCCTGATGGTACCGTTGCGACATTCACTGCATTAGGAAAATTGAGCGTTGGTCCTCGTGCGGAAGATGTGGGTATGGCGGTACACCGATTTGTCCGTGAATATGCAGTCAAAGAAAAGGAAAAGGGAGGACGCATGTGGCAGGAGACTGTTCCAGAAGGAGTCAAGATTTTCCTCGATGCCTATCTAGGAGAAAACCCTTTTTCCCCCGAAGAAATTGACTCAATGATGGCTCATGCTACCAATCGTCAACTTGAAAAACTCTACACGCGCGGAAAAGATAATACTCCAAAAGGTCAGTCTCGTAAGCCCGGGGATTCCCGCGCTATCGGCAAATGGCTGGATCTTGCGTTGGAATTGCCCATTATGCGCGATGCAGTTTCGGAATATCAGAAGCGCACAGCCGCCTAGCCTTGTAACTTGCTCTAGAGTTGGTAAGGTAAGAGCAATATGAATGACAAAAAAACGAACCATGTGAATGTAGAACTTTTCCCTATTGAGACGTGGCCGCGGGTATGGGGAGAGGAAGTGCTTCTTGGTCACTCCAAGGGCAAGTACACCCTAAAGATGCTCAAGATGAAAGCAGGAACCAAGGGCGGATTCCAAAAGCACCGCGTGAAGGATGAAACGGGGTATTTGTATTCAGGCACGATGATACTGCGCTTTGACAAAGGAGACAGCAAAGTTTCGGAAATGACGCTTAAGGCAGGGCAGAGTATCTATATTCCGCCCGGCGCTGTGCATCAGGAAGAGGCGATTACCGATTGTGTTATTTTTGAAGCTTCAAACCCTGTGTTTGACGAC
The DNA here is from genome assembly GCA_036517815.1 of Minisyncoccota bacterium. Lineage (GTDB taxonomy): Bacteria > Patescibacteriota > Minisyncoccia > Phycocordibacterales > Phycocordibacteraceae > Phycocordibacter. The sequence goes on from DATDST010000063.1 coordinate 7,744, forward strand.
CGGGTACGCATGGAAGAGGAATATGGGATGAAAATGGACGGGGGGTTGCCTACGACCGAACATCCTCGCGTCGAATAAACGGACTGTTTGTAGTGGTTTCTTTCGGATATTTTGAAACAGATTACTCAACTACCCGCATACAGTAAAAAAATGCTATAGCATTTTTTTACTGTATGTTGCCGGATGGAAAAAGCCATACACGGCGCGTAAAACTTCTTGAAAAAATCCTCCCCCCATGGCCGACATCAGATGTCGGCCATGGGGGGCTTGCGAAGTCCCCCAGGCGCTGTGGAAACCTTTTTGAAGTTCAAATGGTTTGATGTGTGGGCAAAAAACCACTGCCCTTGAAAAAACATTTTTTTCTGGTATCATACCAATTCAATGTCCTCTACGAATAAAAAAGTCTCGCCGACTATACAGGAGCGCTTGCGCGCGGCGACCGAGTGGGTGGATTTAGGCCCGGCTAGGGTTGGGCGGGGCTTTCCTACGTATTTCATCGCGGAAATAGGCAATAATCACAACGGGGATTTTTTCCTCGCGAAAAGAATGATTGAAGAGGCGGCGAAGGCGGGCGCGCACGCGGTCAAACTCCAAAAGCGTTCCATTCGCGACGTGTTCGCGAAAGAACTCATTGACAAGCCGCAGACCAAGGAAGAGGTGTTCGGCAGGACCTACGGCGAATACCGCGAGGGGATGGAGCTCTCGTTCCATGAATTTCTCCGCTTGCGCGACATCGCCAACTCCCACAACGTTGCGTTCATCGCAACTCCCTTTGACATCCCGAGCGTGGATTTTTTGGAAAAAATCGGCGTACCGTTCTACAAAATAGCGTCCTTTGACGTGACGAATCTTCCTTTGGTTGAATACATTGCGAAACTTGGCAAGCCTATTGTGCTCTCAACCGGCATGACCTCCATGGAAGAGATAGACGAAGCGGTGGAGACGATTCTGAAATACCACAACAAGCTCATTATTTTGCACTGTGTCTCGGTCTACCCTTCGGCGGATGAGAATATACACATGAGCACGCTCCTCTCGCTTCAAAACCGCTACCGCCCCTTGCCGGTAGGCTATTCCGGCCACGAACAGGATATTCTGCCGACTCTGGTTGCGCTTGCGCGCGGCGCGTCCTTAGTAGAGCGGCACATCACGCTTTCCAAAAGTATGCCGGGGCCGGACCATAGCACCGTTTCTATAGAACCGCCGATGTTTACAGAGATGGTGCAATCCGCCGCTCGCATCAGGAACCTTTTCGGCACGCCGAGGGCCGAAGTGCTTGAACAGGAGAAAATGACCCGCACCAAACATTCAAAAAGCATCGTCTCTGCCGTTGCCATCCCCAAAGGGACCGTCATCACGGGGGAGATGCTCACCTGCAAGAGCCCCGGCTATGGACTCAAGCCAAAAGATATAGAGCGCATCATTGGAAAGCGCACTACTATAGATATTCCCGCGGATGTCGTCATTCGCGCTGAACACATAGAGTGGAGCGCGTTGAGTATCGATGAGGTTGCTCCGGCAAAAACTGCGGAGTCCGTGCGCCCTCACGGCTCCTCATAAGAGGAAATTGACTTTCAAACCTCCTGCATCTTTTTTCTGATATCATTTTGAAACCGCATGCTCGGTATCTTTCTATCGTTTACGACCGCATTGCTCCAATCGGCTCGCGATGTGTATCTTTCAAACCAACACACACGGGGCATCTCCCATGTACTGAGAGCGTTTCTTTCGCCGATTCTTGTTATTCCCATCATGGGAGCCATTGTTCTTCTGCGGGGGCTCCCGGACATACGGGAAGGATTTTTCTTATATGCCGGAATTCATGCACTCTTGATGGTCGTCGCCAACTACTGCTATATGCGCTCACTCGCGATTGGACATCTTTCCGAAACCCAGCCAATGCTCGCGTTTTCACCAATGCTTCTTCTTATCACGACACCGTTGATGACGAATGATACGGTGACCCCGTTAGGGTGGATAGGCGTTTTTCTTGCGGGCTTGGGAGTCTATGCGACACAACATCCCGGACGTGATCCGATTACGGAGAAACTTGTGTCGTTTTGGAGACCGTTCATCACCATGTGGCGGGTTCCTGGCGTGCTGTGGATGTTTGGGGTTACAGTCATTTTTTCCGTTGCTGCAAATTTGGACAAGCTGTCAACGCTTTCAGCAGACGCTCCAACGTATCTTTTAGTAGACGCTTCGCTTACCGCGCTTATCGCCGGTGTCTTGATACTGCTCGGTGCCGCGTGGGGGCTCCTGCCGCGGCCCTCCCTTCACGAGGCCGGTTTCGCATTAAAAACGCTTGCCCCCGGCGGTCTGATATCCGCCTTCTCGGGACTTACGCAAATGTGGGCGCTGACGCTTATGCCGGTGCCGTACGTCGTAGCCATAAAGCGCCTCTCCATCGTATTTGCAAGCTTGTGGGGTTATTTTGCGCGTCGCGAGCGCGCACCGCACTGGTATCGCATTGCCGGGGTCGTCGCGATATTCTTCGGCATTGTTCTTATTGTTGTATTCGGGAGAATTTAGGCGCCATTACTGTCCGGACTCGGGAATGAGCTCCGCAAGGGTTTGAATCTGCGGCGGGTTTCCCTCGTCCCAATTTTTTCGTTCAGCATCAAAACCGGTAAAGCGTATAAAACGGCATTTTGCTTCCAAGGCCGCTTTGTAATCGGATACGGCATCCCCCACAAAGAGTGTGGCATCGATGGCCGCGCCTTCCCGCTGTGCGGCAATCTCGATATTACGCACCTTGCTTTTGTCGCGTTTCTCGGATGTTTTGCCAAGCACATCTTTAAACAATGCGTGTATGCCCAAGGCATCCGCACTCTCGCGTAGCGCTTCCTCGGGCGTACCAGAGTTCAGATAGAGGGGATAGCGCCTTGAAAGCGTCTCTAATGTTTTATGCGTTTCAGGAGCAATGCCTGCCGCAAGTACCGCTTCCTGCACCAAGCGATTGTATGCTTCCGCGTACCAA